>NZ_JBSGEL010000060.1:0-46340 GCF_053602875.1 Kitasatospora sp. NPDC004289
CACCAGTACGGGCACCGTACCGGCGAGTGCATAGTACGTGTGGAGGTTGGCAACGGTGAGGTTGTAGGCCGTGTTGAGGTGTGTGTAGTTGCGGAGTCGAGTAATCGTTGCCGGGGTATCGTCCGGCAGGCGCAGGTTGTCGCCCAGTTTGAGTTCTGTGGCGCGCGTCCAGTCGTGGCTTGTCTCGCTCCAGAACGGATGGTTCTGTGTGGACGTGAGCTCTCCGCTGTCGGTTGGCGTCTGGACGGTGAGGTCGGTGAAGTCCTTGTCGTCGGGGGTGACGATGACGGCGAGGACTTCCTCGGGGTGGGTCTCGTCGGTCTGCGGGTCTGTTGCGAGGATCGTGTCACCGACGCGGATCTCGCTGATGTCCTTGGTGGTTCCGTCGGCGAGGAGGACCTTGGTGCCGGCAGGGAAGGAGTTGTGACCCTCGCACGACTCCTTTGTCCTTCGTGCCCTGGCCTCCGCCATCTTGGTGACGGTGAGTTTGAACCGGTCCTTGGCGGCCTTCGTGATGCCGGCGAAGGACCGGCCGCCCGGCATCGACGCCCCGGCGATGACCGAGGAGAGCAGGGCTTCCTTCAGGGTGCCGACCTCGTCGGGGCAGTCCCCGATGTCGTTGCAGACGTAGATGTACAGCGCCATGGTCGATGTGATGTCGACCTCTTCGCTGCGTCCGCAGTACGGGCGGCAGTCGCGCGCGATCTTGTGGATGTATGTGCTGGCGAACTGCTCGCGCTTGTCCCAGTCGGCCGGGACGTACACGCCGGGGTAGACGGGCATGAGGCCTGCGGCCTCCGCCTGACGACCGGTGATGCCGGTCAACGGGTCCGTGGTGTGGGCGTCGTCCAGGTCTCCCGCTCCGAGGCCGCCCGCCTTGTTGTCGGTGGGGCAGGTCGGGGCGTCGCCGCCGCCGCACTGGAGCTTGAGGCCGCTGGGGTCGCCGAAGTTGACGGGGTCGTTGTTGCTGTAGGCGTAGGCGTTCCACTGTTGGGGGTCGGCCGGGTCGAGGACGGGGTCGGGGCTGAGGAAGCTTCCGGTGGTGGGGGCGTACTGGCGGGCTCCGAGGTTGGTGAGGCCGGTGGTGGTGTCCTTGGTGCCGCCGATGAAGCCGCGGGTGCCGGCGAGGTTGTTGGTGGCGGTGGTGGTGGCGCGCGGGTTGCCGAACGGGTCGACCGGGTTGCGGGTCTCCGTCAGGGTGGTGCCGTCGAGGACGAGGGTGTCCGTGCCGCGTTGGTCGGCGACGCGGTAGGTCCGCGAGGAGGCGGTGCGCACGACGGTCAGGCCGCCGGGAACGCCGTAGTAGCGGGTGGTCGTGAGGGAATGGGTGTTCTTGTCGTGGACCAGTTCGTCGTCGTCGGCGCCGAGGACGATGGTGGTCCGGTCCGGGGTGCTGCGTTCGAGCAGCTTGCCGTCGGCGTCGTAGACGTAGGTGGTGGTGACGCCGCCGCGGGTGGCGGTGGCGGGCTTGCCCTCGGCGTTCCAGGTCAGGACCGTGGTGTTGTCGGCGTCCAGGCCGTTCCAGGTGGCGGAGAACCAGATCGGATTCTGGTTGGGCGTGCCGGCGCTCTTGTAGACGACGAGGTTGGCGTCGTCCTGCAGCGAGAGGTAGGCCCCGTTGTTGCCCCAGGTGTTGGAGGACCAGAGCGGGTTGTGGTTGGTGTCGTAGACGACGAAGTTGCCGTCCGGCTGGATGGTCGCCCAGGCGCCGGGGTGGTTCCAGGTGTTGGTGGACCAGGTGACCGCGCCGGAGCGCAGCGAGACCAGGACGAGGTTGCCGTCGGCCTGCATGGACAGGCGGGTGCTGTGGGAGCTGATGCTCTGCCCGGAGGGCAGGACCCAACCGCCCTTCAGGTTCCGGGTCGCGGCCGGGTCGGTGATCCTGGTGGCGTTGCCGGCGCCGTCGTACTGGTTGCCACCCGCGGCGGAAGGGATGCCGTCGCTGGTGTTCCGGGCCGAGGCCAGGGCGTGCGGACCGCCGCCACCGGTACCGGTGTTGGGGGTGCCGGGGGCGGGGAAGGTCTGGTCGGTGGTCAGGTCAGCGGCGGTGTTGCCCCCGGTGTCGTGCTGGACGGCCTGGGTGCGGTTGCCGGCCGCGTCGTAGGAGTAGGACTGCCAGTAGGCGTTGGGGCCCCCGACGGTCGTCCTGCGGGGCGGGCTGGCCCCGCTGGTCGGGGTGGAGTTGGCGCAGGCGCCGATCGCACCGACGGAGGGCTGTGGTGCCATGGTGACGGCGCCGGTGTCGGTCCAGGCGTTGGTGAGGCGGCCCAGGTGGTCGTAGGTGAAGCACTGCCGGTCGGTGTTGGCCGGTGTGTTGTTCGGGATGCCGGTGATCGAGGTGATCCGGCCGACCTGGTTGTAGGCGTACGTGGTCTGCTGGACCGAACCGGTCACGGACGGCTGCTTGTCGACGAACTGCGAGACCTGACGGCCCGTCGGCTCGTCGAAGTTGTTGGTCACCACGATCTGGGTGCCCCACGGGTTGGCCGTGGTGCGGATCGCGCGGCCGTAGGGGTCGTAGCCGGTTGCCGCGTCGTACTGCCACTGCTGGCCTTCCAACTGGCCGTAACTGACCAGCGGACCGCGTTCGTCGTAGTTGTACTGCAGCGCCTCCGCCGGGAGGTCGCCCAGTGCACCGCGCGAGCTCCACTCCATGGCACCGGTGGCGGGGAAGTAGCCGGCCTTCTCCTCGTAGGAGTAGGTGCCCGTCCTGCCGACGTCGCTGCCGGGGAAGGTGGTGATCACGTCGGTGGCGCGGTAGGCGGAGTCGTAGGCCGTCACCGCCTTGGTGTAGGCCGCACCTCCGGCGCCGCCCACGTACCGCGTGGAGGAGGAGAGTTGTCCCTTCGCTCCGCTGACGGTGTCGTAGGTGAAGGAGGTCAGCTGCTTCGCCGGGTCGGCGGCCGAGCCCTCGTAGGAGGCGGTGCGGCGGCCCAGCAAGTCGTAGCCGTAGGTGAGGGACCGGCCGCGCCCGTCGGTGCTGCCGGTCAGCCGGCCCGCGGCGTCGTAGGACTGGGTGCTCTTCCCGGCATCCGGGTCGGTGGAGGCGATCTGACGGCCGAGCAGGTCGTAGCCGTAGGACCAGGTGTTGCCGGCGGCGTCCACCCGGGTCGCGGGCTTGCCGCTCGCGGTGTGGGTGTAGCGGGTCACGTCCGCGTCGGCGGCGTTGCCGGTCGCGGTCGGGGTGCGGTACTGCCAGAGCTGGACGGTGCGGCCGCGCGCGTCGGTGACGGTGGTGGTCGGGGTGCCGCCGGAGGGCGGGGTGACGTCGACGCGGTCCACGCCCGGGTAGGCCGTGGTGGTGGAGTTCTGCCGCACGTCCTTGGCGCGGAACTCGCTGCTGACCGGGCGGCCGAGGCCGTCGTACGTGGTCAGGGTGGAGGACGGGACGTGGGTCGTGCTCGCGTTGAACCAGGTCGTGCTCGGTGTGGAACTCTCGTTGTAGTAGGCGGGGTTCGAGTGGAAGACGTGGCCCTGCGCGTCGTAGAAGGTGTCGGTGACGATTCGGCCGTCGTAGGTGGAGAAGGCCGTGGTCGACTGGGTCTGGATCGTGCGACCGAGGCCGTCCATGATCGTGACGGAGGTGCTGTACGCCTTCTCGTTGTACTGCAGCGTGTTGCTGGTGAACGAGGACGTGCCGTCGGTGCCGTTGACCGCGTAGCTGAAGGTCGCGGTCGGCTTGGCCGAGGTGCTGCGGCCCGCCGGCCAGACGGCGGTCAGCCGCCCCATCGCGTCGTAGGCCTTGGTGGTGGTCAGCCCGTTGGCGTCCCGGGTGGTGAGCTCCAGGCCGCGGCCGATGTCCAGGGTCGCGGTGGCGGTCCGCCCGGTGGCGGCGTCCGGCGCTCCGGCCGGTGCGGGGGAGGTCACCGTGACGGTGTCGGGCCGTTCACCGGGGTTCGCCGAGGCGTACGAGGTCGTGGTGGTGGCTCCGCCCGGGTGGGCGGAGTCGGTGGTCGTCGGGTCGGTGGTCGAGGTCACCCGGCCGTAGGCGTCCAGGGTGCCGGTGGAGACGGTGGTGAACTGGGCGCTCCCGCCCGCGTCGTAGCGGTCGAGGACCTGGACGGCGGTGACGTCGCCCTTGGCGCCGGCCGCCCCGAAGGCCTGGCCGTCGAAGAGGCTGCGGCCGCCGGAGACCGTGTTGGTGTCGGTCGGGGTCGCGGTGCAGGCGTTGGGGCCGGAGACGACCAGGGTCTGCGCGACCATGCCCGTCATCACCGGGTCGGTGCCGGTGGCGTAGGACGACCGGGAGCAGAGGTCCGGGGTGCCGTCGGCGGTGCTGAGCGAGGTGAGCAGGCGGTTGGCGTGTGCCGGGTCGGTGGTCTTGACGGTGCCGCTGGTCTGCCAACTGCCGTCCGCCTTGAGACCCTTGGTGGTGCTCGTGCTCACCGTGGAGCCGAAGCGGGCCACCAGGTCGGGCAGGCCCGGGCGGGTGCGGGTCGCGGTGGTGACCGGGTTGGCGGCGGTGGTCACGGTGTAGCCGACCAGCGGGCCGCCGGCGCCGTTGTAGTCGTCGCGTTCCAGGGCCATTCCGGCGAGCCAGTCGTCGTCGGTGACGGGTCCGCTGCGCTCTCCGGCGACGGTGGCCGTGCGGGGCCCGTTGTCGGTCGAGTCGCCGTTCATGCCCTGGAAGTAGGTGGTCCTGCTCTGCGACTTGGCGCTGGTGTCGAAGTCGGTGCCGGCGACCGCCTGGACCCAGGCGTAGCCGCGGAACTGGTCCCAGGTACGGGAGTTGGGGTCGGCGAGTTCGGAGTCGTTGCGGTGGTAGGCGGCGTTGCCGTAGGTGTAGGTCGTGACCTGTGGCTTGTTGCCGTCGGCGAGCTTGGGGTCGACGGTGACGATCTCCACCGGGTAGCGCTGGAACCAGTCGTCGACCGGGGCGGTGCCGGCCGGCTTGTTGGGTTCGTACCACTTGACGTTGAAGCAGTTCTTGGTGTTGTTGTCGCGCGGGACGGGCACTTTGCCGTTGCCGTCGCGCACGCAGTCGGCGGGCTTGTAGTAGACGCCGATGGTGCCGCCGGTCTCGGTGGTGACCACCGTCAGGCGCGGGCGGTAGTAGTCGGGGCGGACCGGGCTGAGCCCGGCGACCCGGTTGGCGAAGGCCATGAAGGTGAACGAGACCGGCGGCATGACCACCGCGGCCTGTCCGTTGCGGGCCGTTCGCTGGATCGAGGCCAGCCAGGGGACTTCGGTGTTCTCGCTCTGGTTGTGCATGTTCAGGAAGACGTGGTTCAGCCGGTACTCGTCGACGGTGCGGTAGTCGCCGCCCGAGCGCACCTGGGTGGTGATCGAGTTCAGCCACCTGCTGGTCCAGAAGCTCGGCGAGACGTTGGCGCAGTTCGCCGTCGCCTGGTCGCACTGCTGGTCCAGCGGCACGTCCGGCCAGTTGCCGGCGTTGGCGGCGGTGCGCTGCGAGGGGTCGCAGGCCGCGGTGGAGGTGACGCAGCGCTCGCCGCTGGCGAACACGACGCGCGCCGCGCTCCGGTGGGCCCCGTTCGCGGCGAGCTGGTCGGAGAGCAGCTGGCCGTAGGCGATCTCCGTCAGGGTGCCGGCGCGGGTGTAGGAGGACATCCCGGCACCGGGGCGGTTGGCGCCGCGCTTGTACCAGTTGGTCTCGGGGTCGTAGGTGTACGTGGTGAGGTTGCCGTGCACGTCGACGACGGCGTCCAGGTTCCAGCGCCAGGCCATCTGGCACCAGGACTGCTGGCCGGTCGAGGAGTTGTAGCAGGGGTCGCCCTGCTTCGGGGAGAACACCGGGACGGTCCAGGCCGACCTGGTCTCCGGGCCGACCGTGCTCGCCCTGCCGTCCGCGCCGGGCAGGTGGTTCGCACCGAAGTAGTAGGCGGTGCCGTCGGTGTCGGTGACCTTGACGTACCCGCCGTTCCAGGTCCCGTTGGCGGCTCCGGTCAGGTACTCGACCTTGGTCCCGTCATCACCCTTGAGGTGCCACGCACAGCTGGACTGCTCAAGAGCGCCGTTGGAGTTGGAGCAGCTCGAGGACTCGGGCACCAGCTCCCCGGAGTGTCCGGCCAGGGACAGCGTCAGGTTCGCCCCGGCCCAGCACTCGTCACCCGAGTTCGCCACCCCGGCCCGGGTGCAGGGCAGGAAGCTCCGCTCGATGAAGCCCGCCCCGAAGTCCCAACCGTCGCCGCCCAACCAGGAGGCCTGGGAGTTGGTCGACGAGGTCTTGCCGTCCACGGACGAGGAGTCGTACGACAGCGCGACCGACGGTGTGCTGCCGCCGAGGGTCGGCGGCACGGTGATCGGGTAGCCGTAGGTGAACGCCCCGGACGAGCCGCCCGCCACCCAACCCGTGCTCGGGGCAAGGGAGGTGGCGCTGTAGGTGCCGGCGCCACCGGTGCTGTCGGAGGCCACCCCGAGGGTCATTGGTGCGGCGGCGGCGGTCTTCGTCTGCGGTACCGTGACGTCCGCGACCAGCCGCTGTGCCGAAGTGTCGTAGTGCGAGGCCAGTGGCGTCCGTTGCTGGCACTCGGCCAGCTGCGGCGTCGTGAGCGCGCAGGAGGGCAGCGAGACGAGGCGCGCGCGCTCGCCGAGGTTGCCGCCGATGCCGCTCAACCGGGCTGGATCCACGGTGACTCGGAGCGTGGAGCCGGGCTTCGCGCCGTCACCGGTGAGGGTGAGCGCCCCGCCGGGTACGCCGGCCGCCGCGGCAGCACCCGGGTCGGCGGTGGTGACCTGTACCGAGCCGCCCGCAGCCGGAGCGGCCTCCGGGGCGGCTTCGGGAGCGGCCTGCTCGCGGGCCGCCGTGGCGGCGGTCACCGGTGCCACCGCGCTCAGCCAGACGGGAAGCGACCCGGCCTGGACCTGCGGGCCCGCGGCGGGTCCGGCCCCGGACGAACCGGCGGCCTTTCGTTGAGGCGCCGTCACGTCCGGTGCCGCGACGGGGGGAAGGGACATCTCGGCCCGTCCGGGCCGGGCCCGCTTCGCGTTCGAGGGGGACCAGACCTGACCCTCCGGGAGGGAGGGCTTCCGCGCCGCCAGTGCGGCCCGGTCCGTGCCACTGACGGATTGGGTCCGGGGGAGGGGGGTCGGCGGTGTCCACAGTTTCCGGTCGGCCGCCGCCACGGCGAACGCGGGCGTCGAGAGCATCCCGGTCAGCAGACCGAGGACGACGGCGTTCGCGGCGGTAGTTCGTAGGGATCTGCGAGGCCTGCCGTGAGGCAGGCCAAAAGTCCGAAACATTACTGAATCTCCTACCTTTGACAGAGCGTCATACGGGAAAGGACGCATGCCCATCGCTCTGGATCCGGCCGACACTAGCGGCGCGACTACCCGTGTCGCGAGCTCGGGTGAAGGTCAGCCGACTGTGATTCATTTCACGGTCGGGACTGTGATGAATGTCCCTAATGCGAACGCAAATGGCTTTGCCAAACGGTGGTCCGGTCCATCAATTTGTGCGCGTGCTGTGCCACTTGGGCACCGGCAGTCCCGGGATCCTTCGGAGGAAGAACTTCATGCACGATTCACCGTCGGCCGGTGGCCGGCGTCAATCACCGAGGTCGTCCGGAGGGCTGCGGCGCTGGGTCGCCTCAGCAGGAGTCACCGGCCTCCTGGCGAGCGTGCTGGTGGTCCAGGGCGGTGCCGTCGCGCGGGCGGACGGCGCGGCCCCGTGGACGCCGCTCCCCACCGCGGAGCAGGCCGCCGCGGTCGACGCGGCGCACGCCAAGGACCAGAGCCCGCCCAGCCGTTACGCCGAGCAGTTCGCGCAGGCGAAGGCCGGCGGCAAGAACGTCCTGATCGAGGCGCTGAGTACCGAGTTCAGCGAGACCTACGCGACGCCGGACGGGCACCTCCAACTGACCAGCCATCCCGACCAGCAGCGGATGAGGTCGGGCGGTGCGTGGCGGCCGCTGGACCCGACGCTCGCCCCCGCCTCCGGCGGCGGCTTCGCGCCGACCACCACGCCGTCCGGCGTGGTGCTCTCCTCGGGGGGCTCCGGTCCGCTGGCGACGCTCACCTCGCCCGACGGCAAGAAGCTGGCGATCGGTGCGCCGTTCGCGCTGCCCACGCCGAGGGTTGAGGGCGACAGCCTGCTCTACCCGGCGGTCCTGCCGGAGACGGACCTGCGGGTCACCGTCGGCAAGAGCGGCAGCCTCAGCACCGTACTGGTCGTCAAGACTCCGGCCGCAGCCGCCAATCCGGCGTTGAAGAAGCTGCGCTTCCCCACCCGGAGCGAGGGCGTCACCGTGAAGGCGGACGCCTCCAACAACCTGACCGCCGAGGCGTCCGACGGCCCGCGGTGGACCGCCCCCGCACCGACCATGTGGGACAGCACGGCGCCGACGGCCACGGCTCCGCCGAAGTCGCGGGCCGCCGCCGAGGCGGCTCGGGAGGAGGCCGGTGGGGGCGCCAAGTCCGCCGGCGCGGGGCGGAGTTCGGCGGCCGGCCCGGGTGAGCGGGCCAAGGTCGCCCGGATGCCCGTCAGCGTGACCGGGGACGGCGTCGAACTGGTCCCGGACCAGAGCCTGCTGGCGACCGCGAACTTCCCGGTCTACGTGGATCCCACCTGGCTCCCGTGGGACTTCCAGAGCAACGGCAACACCTTCGTGCAGTCCGGCTACCGGACCGAACGGCACTACAACCTCAACGGCCCGGCGGACCAGGACCACCTGGGCGTCGGCTTCTGCGACAACAGCTACCCCAACGGTGGCGGCTGCAGCCGCCCGAGCATCTACCGGGCGTTCTACCAGTTCGACACCAGTGCCCTGCAGGGCGCCATCATCAACTCGGCACGGATCGACGTCCAGGAGTACCTGTCCGCCGACTGGACCTGCGCCCACTCCTACGGCGTGGACGTGTTCTGGGTGAACGCGCCGATCGGCACCACCACCGACTGGGACAACCAGCCGCAGCCGATCGGCGGCCCACTGGCCACCGCATCGGTGCCGGGCTCGGGCCGCAGCGGCTGCTACGGCAACGTCCCGGTCGCGTACGAGAAGTTGGGGTCGGCCTTCACCCAGGGCATCGGCTCGAACAGCACCATCACCATCGGCCTGCGCGCCTCCAACGAGGGCCAGGCCATGGCCTTCAAGCGCTTCGACTACGGCGCGGTCCTCACCGTCACCTACGACCGCGTGCCCGAGGCACCGAACGACCCCCGGCTGAACCCGGCCCCGTCCAGCGTGACCGGCGGCGAGAACCAGGGCTGCGGCGTCGGTTGGGGCGGCTGGAGCTGGCTCGGCGCCGGCACCGACGCACCCGGCGCGGTCTCCGTCAGCTCCACCGTGCGGAGCACGGCCCCCCAGGACCAACTGCAGACCCGCACCCTGATGTGGGACTACAACAACAACTACGCCGCACCTCCGGGTGACGGCATGTCACCGCCCGCCCCGAACAACCAGAGGGCCACCTACACCGTCCCGGGCGGGTACATCCACGACGGGCACGTCTACGCCTACCACCAGCAGACCACCGACCTGCTGTCCGGCGCCTCGTGGTCCGGCTTCGGCCCGCAGTGCGTCTTCGCCGTCGACCAGACCATCCCGCAGGTGCAGCCGAAGACCACGCCGGTGGACGACCTCGCGCACGAGTTCCCGCCCTCGGGCAACGGGCAGAACACCCAGCTCTTCGAGCGCCAGACCGGATACATCGTCGCGAACGTCGTCGACAACGCGCCCGGCGACGGCCTGGTCAGCTCGGGACTGGCCTGTCTGCGGTGGAACTTCGACCCGAACCTGGACGGCGCCGAGTGGCAGTGCGGCGGGAACCTGCCTGCCACCGAGGGGGCGAACAACTACAAGCTGGCCGTCACCCCCGGGCACTGGGGCACCAACATCGTCTACATCGAGGCCAAGGACAACGCCAACAACCTCTCGCAGAAGGCCCAGTACGCGTTCTACGCCCCCTGGAACCCCAACGGGCCGCCGCCGGTGTTCGGCGACGTCACCGGCGACGGCGCGCCCGACATGGTGACCGCCGGACCGGACGGGAGCCTGCGCGCCTACAACGTGCCGGGCAACGCGACGGCCACCAGTCCGTCCACCTCGGTGCTCTCCCGCAGCACCAACAGCCCGGACGACCGCTCCTGGAAGGACATCCGTCAGATCACCCACCGCGGCTCGACCCGCGGCGGCACCAACGTGGACGACATCATCGCCCACGCCGACAACACGCCCGAGCTGTACGTCTACCCGAACAGCAGCACCGCCGACGGCGTCGTCGGCCACTTCGGGCCCAAGGTCGGCCTCCGCAAGCCGGCCTGCCAGATCACCCAGGTGAACAAGGACTGCACGGACTACTCCGGCGGCAGCACCGGCACCGGCAACCTCGGCAACTGGTCCGCCGTCGAGGAGATCGCCGCGCTGGGTGACGTCACCACCACCAACCTGGACCCGAACCGCGAGTTCAAGAACACCACCGGCCTGGTGACCGTGGAGAGGGGCGCGGGCGATCGGCGCACCCTCTGGTTCTACCCGGCGCTCGGCAGCAGCGCCTTCGCCGCACCGATCAGGCTCAGCGGCCTCGACTGGTCCGGCCAGCACCTGATGTCCCCCGGTGACTGGACGGGCAAGGGCAATCCCGGCCTGTGGAGCGTCGACACCCTCGGCAACGTCAGCGGCTACACCCTGACCGTGGGCACCGACGTCTCTGCCCTCCCGAACATCACCCCGCCCGTCATGACCTCCCCGTACCCGGCGGTGACCGCGATCAGCGCGCCGGTCGCACTCCGCCAGGTCGACCCGACGAGGTACGACGTCAGGACCATGCAGTCGGACGGTGACCTGAGCGGCCGTGGCAACCACGGCTCCGCGCTCTGGGCCACCGCCGTCACCAACCCGGCGTACTCGCCGCTGACGACCTGGTTCGGCACGCCCTACCTGGACGGCAACGGCAACCCGACCGGGTACAACTGGGACATCAAGGAGTACGGGGCCGGGAACGTCTCGGCCCCGCCGGAGCAGTGGCCGTTCGGCACCAGGAACCGGCCGACCGATCCCGTCACGGTGGACGGCAAGGACACCCTCGGCGTCAACCCGATGAGCATCGACGGCGAGGGCGTGACCTTCGGGACCGACCACCCCGACAAGGCCGACGGGATGGGATCCGTCGAGTTCGCCGGCAACGGCGTGCTGACCAGCCGGCCGCGGGGAGGGGGAACCCCCTTCACGCTGCCGTCGGGCAGCGGACTGACCTCCGGTCAGCAAGTCGCCTCTGAGAACACGACGTTGACCATGCAGAGCGACGGCAACCTGGTCCTCGCCGCGAAGAACTCGGCCCGCGCACTGTGGGCCTCGCAGACCTGGGGACACAACGGGGCCACCGCTCTCATGCAGCCGGACGGCAACCTCGTGATCCACGACCAGGGCGGCAATCCGATCTGGCACACCAACACCCACGGTCACGCCGGTGCCGTGCTCGCGCTGCAGAACGACCGCAACCTGGTGGTCTACCAGGGCACCACACCGCTGTGGCACAGCAACACCTTCCAGGCCGCAGCGCCCGGCATCGTCAGTGACAGCGGCTACACCGTCTCCGCCTGGGTGAAGCTGAACGGCAGCACCGGCACCGACCAGTCGGTCATCTGCCAGCAGGGCGACAACGTCCCCTCGGTGAACCTGTTCTACCGCGAGGCCAGCCGGTCGTGGGGCGTGATGACGACCAGTCAGGACTCGAGCGCCGCGAACTGGATCTCCGTCGGCGCGTCCGGCGGGTCGGCCTACCCCGGTGCCTGGACCCACATCGCCGCGACCTACTCCGCGGACACCAAGGTCCTCGCCTTCTACGTGAACGGCGGCCAGGTGGGGTCCGGGAGGATGGCTTCGCCGTGGGTCGCCAACCGCGAGACCACCATCGGCGGCTGCTACTTCGGCAACGACCACAGCAGGATCGTCAACCAGCTGAAGGGCAAGGTCTCCGACACCCGCAGCTACCCGTTCCAGCTGACCACCTCGCAGGTCGCGGGCCTGTACAACGTGAAGAAGGAGACGCTGGTCAACGCCGCGACCGGGAAGTGCCTGGACGACTCGCAGGGGAGCACCCAGGACGGCAACAGGATCCAGACCTGGGACTGCAACGGCAGCGCGGCCCAGCAGGTCGCACTCACCGATGACGGTGCCGTCCACATCCTCGGCAAGTGCCTGGACGCCAGCGACGGGGCGGCCGGCACCCTGCTCAAGCTCTGGTACTGCAACGGCACCGGAGCGCAGAGGTTCACCCCCGGCACCGGCGGCACCCTGAGGCACACCCCCGGCGGTGGCTCCGCCGGACTCTGCGTCGACGTTCCGAACTCGAGCAACGTGCCGGGAACCCAGCTGCAGCTCTACTACTGCAACGACACGGACGCCCAACGCTGGACCCGTACCTAGCCCTGTTCACGACCGAGCCCGGCCCGGGGCGCCCGCCCCGGGCCGGGCTCGGTCGTTCGCCCGTCAGCTGCAGGAGTGCCAGTCGGTGGGCTGGTTGACGATGTTGTTGCCGTTGGGGTCGTTCATGATGACCCACTCGCGGATGCACGAGGACGGTGCGTAGATCTTCACCGGGCCCGCATCGCACGCCAGGGCCGTCCTGCCGGCCCGTGCCAGGCAGCTGCACGAGCGGGCTGCCCGGGCGGCCACGGGGGTCCAGCCGCCGGGGCAGGTGCGGTCGGCGGCCCAACAGGCGCTGGAGACGGCCCGGCTGGCGCAGCGTCAGGCGGAGAGCCGGGCCGCCAACTCGGAGCAGCTGATCCGCGTCCTGGTGGCGATCGTGGCGGAGCTGCGCCAACGGGGCGGTGCGGGGGCGGCCGACGGGGAAGGCGGTCGAGGGGCGGCCGACCAGGGTGACGCCGCAGGGGCAGCCGGCCAGGGCGGTGGTGCAGAGGCGGGGCTGCGGCGGACACCCCTTCCCGCCCGTGACCGGCCACCGGCGCGCACCGGAGCGAGCGCCCCGGCCCGGGGTCTGACGGACCGTTCGGGCGGCAGGGCCCTCGCGGCAAGGCTCAGGTTGGCCCGGACGGGGGCGGGCCTCGCCGTGGCCTGGGCCCTGGTCCTCACCGGCGTGCTGATCGGTGAGCAGCTCGACCCGCCCGCGCTCGCCCCGCAGGCGGCCGCCATCCCCGGGCCCACCCGCCCGGCCGACCGGCCGGGCCCGCCTTCGGCCCCGCCCTCGCAGTCATCGGCGTCATCGGGACCATGGGCGGAACCCACGACCTGACCGCGGGTCAGTCCGGCGGCGGGCGCGGGCGACGGTGGTCGGTCCGGGGTCACTCGACCCGGAAGCCGCCTCGTCCGGCGGCCAGCCGCAGGTAGTCGATCCAGGACTCCAACCCTCCGAAGAGCCGTTCGCGGGTGTCGTCGTCCAAGCCGTCGTGGACCGCCAGCGCCGCCCGGATCTCGGCCGGGCTCACCAGCCAGCCGTCGTTGGTGCCGCCGATCTTGTAGGAGGCGATGCCGGTCGGGCTCTCCACCGTGTGGTCCTGCACCGCCCGGGTGGCCCGGTCGAGGGCGAGGAAGGCCTCCGACCTGGGCGCGCCGAGGCCCGCCCGGTACTGCCGGACCTCGTCCTCGAGGGTGATGCCGAAGTCCGCCGGGTGCGGGAACGTCGGTGGCTCCACCGCCATCAGCATCCCCGCCTCGTTCATGGCGGGGCGCACGTGGCTCATGCTGACCGCCGCGAGGCGGTACTCCGCGTCGTCGGCGTCGGGATCCAGCTCGGTCGTCATGTCCCAGCCCATCGTGGGGTGCCTTCCTTCAGGTGGTGCGGACGAGGTCGCCTAGAATGCCCGTGCCGCGGAGCGTCCGCCCACCGGTTTTCCCGGGGCGGCACCGCCGGCCCGCCGGCCCGTCGGTGCCGCTGCTTCCGGTCGACCCACGGACGGACACCTATGCTGAACCCGCTCGACGCTCCCGAGGCGGTGCTGGCCGCGGCCGAGCCGCTGGAGGAACTGCTCGACGACTGCAACCACGTGTCGTCGGTGGAGCTGTACCCCGTGTTCCCCGCAGGCGGGATGACGGCCGGTCAGCTCGGCGAGGCGGTGGGGCCGGTGAGGTGGTTCGAGCGGCCGGAGGAGTGGCGGGAGGTGTTCCTGGGGGCGGTGTCGAAGGGGTTCATGCAGCCCGTCGCCCGGTACGGCGACCCCGGCCTGCGCACCCCCGAGGAGCTGCGCCGCACCGGCGAACTCGCCGAGGGCATCGCCGACCTGATCGAGGCTCACCTGGGGCCGGTCCGCCGCTGCGGCGACGTCGGGAACGCCCGGGTGGGTCAGATCTGGTGGCGGTCCCTGCTGGTGGTGACGGAGGAGTGGGCCGGGGTCCTGCACTTGGAGGTCTACGACTGAGACCACGGTCGTCCAGGTGTGTCAGTGGGTGCTGGCAGGATCGCGCCGACCGGCTTTCCCGAGAGGACGACCATGCGACGACGACTCAACCTGATCCTGCTCGGCGTGCGGGACGTGGCCGCCTCGGTGGCCTTCTACCAGGAGCTCGGCTGGGAGCGGTCCAAGGCGGGCTCGGACGAGTTCGCGCTCTTCGAGCTCGGCGGGGTCGCGGTCGCGTTCCAGTCGCGGGAGGCCTTCGCGGCCGACGCGCGGCTCCCCGACCGGGGGCCGGGCGGCTTCGCCGGCTTCGCGCTGGCGTACGTGGCCCGCAGTGCGGAGGAGGTGTACGCGGTGATGGCGAAGGCGGAGGAGCTGGGCGCCACCGTCACCCGCCCGGCCGGTGCGAACGCCTGGGGCCACAGCGGCTACTTCACCGACGCGGACGGCCACCTCTTCGAGGTGCTGTACGAGGACGGCTGGATCTTCGACGAGCACGACGACCTGGTGCTCTGACCTCCCGGTCCGTCGGGTTCGGCCGGGCGCGCGGGGCACGGCAGAATGACTGTCGGCAGCGGGGGACATGGCGTCAGGAGGCCGGGATGGGCGAGGGTGTCGTGCACGGGCAGGGAGCGGGGCAGGGCAGCGGGAAGGAGCGGCTCGCGGAGTTGCGCGGGCTGCTGCGGAGCCGGCCGCCGATGGCCCGCGAACTGCCGGGCTTCGACCCGGCGGCCGCGCCGGAGGACCCGGCCGAGCTGCACGTCGAATGGCTGCTCGCCGCGATGACGCAGGAGGTCCCGGACGCGCAGCTGGTCACCGTGTCCACGGTGGACGCGGACGGTCGGCCGGACGCGCGGGTGGTCGGGCTGCGGGACATCGACCCGGAGACGGGGACGTGGAGCTTCGTCGCCGACCGGCGGAGCCCGAAGGGCCGTCAGCTGGCGGCCACGCCCTGGGCCGCGATGACCTCGTACTGGCCGCCGATGGGGCGGCAGGTGCGGCTGCGCGGGCCGGTCACGGCCCTCGACCAGCAGGACGCGCCGCGGGAGGAGCGCAGCGTCAGCGCCGCCGCGCACGCCGCCGCCCTGGTCGGGCGGCAGAGCGAGAACATGCGGTCGGCGGAGGAGTTCGGGCCGCTCTGGGAGCGGGCGCTGGTGCTGGCCGGCGCCGACCCGGACGGGCCGGTGCCCGGGCTGACGCGCTATCTGCTGCGGCCGGACACGGTCGAATTCTGGCAGGGGGACGCGGGGCGGCGCCACGTGCGGCTGGCGTACTGCCGGGGGCAGGACGGGTGGCGGCGCTCGCTGCTCTGGCCCTGACCGCTCCGGAGGCGGGGCCCGTGCGATGATCGCTGGGTGGTGAGCGTGGACAGCCGGTGGCGGGAGCGGGAGCGGGAGCGGGCGCGGGGCCGAGCGGTGGGCCGGCCGGTCGCGGCGGCGGTGGCTGCCCTGGTGGTGGTGCTCGGACCGGTCGCCGGTCCTGCGGCGGCCGAGGGGTCGCGGCGCGAGTTCACCCTGCGGGACGAGCGGATCACCGAGTCCAGCGGGCTGACGGCGAGTCAGCGGCATCCCGGCGTCTACTGGACCCACAACGACAGCGACGACGGCCCCTACGTCTACGGGGTCGAGGCCGCCACCGGCCGCACGGTGGCGACCCTCACCCTGCGCGGGACCAAGCCGCGGGACGTGGAGGCGATCGCCCTCGGCCCGGACCACCAGCTCTACCTCGCCGACATCGGGGACAACTTCCACGGGAAGTGGCCCGAGGTCTGGCTCTACCGCTTCACCGAGCCGGAGCAGTTGCGCGACCAGACCGTCCAGGTCACCAAGTACCGGGTGCGGTACGAGGACGGGCCGCGCGACGCGGAGGCCCTGCTGGTGCACCCCGTCACGGGGCGGGTCTACATCGCGAGCAAGGACCAGAGCGGCGGCCACCTGTACGAGGGGCCCGAGAGCCTGGCGAGTACCGGGGTGAACGTCTTCCGCCCGGTCGGCGACGTGCCGTGGGTGACGGACGGCGCGTTCTCGCCGGACGGCCGCCGGGTGGTGCTGCGCGGGTACTTCTGGGCGAAGCTGTACGACTGGAAGGACGGTGTGCTGGGGGACGAGAAGTCCGTCTCCGTCCCTTTCCAGCGGCAGGGGGAGTCGGTCACCTTCACGGCGGACGGCGCGGCGCTGCTGTTCGGCAGCGAGGGCAAGGACTCGGAGGTGTGGCGGGTCCCGCTGCCCGACGCCGCCACGAAGCCGCAGCCGAGCGCGAGTCCGAGTGCGGGTACGGGCTCCTCCGGCACCCCGGCCCCCGCGCCCGCCCCGGCGGGGGAGCCGAGCGAGCCCAACCACGTGGGTGCGCTGCTGCTGGCCGTGGCCGCCGGGGTGGCGCTGCTGCTGTGGCGCAAGGGGCGCGCGAAGTCCTGACGGCCGGGGCGGAGCTGACCCGGTGCCAGGAGAGCGGGTGTCAGCAGAGCGGGTCCGGCACGGCGGAGACGGTGTACGGCGGGCTGCCCGGGGCGTGGTCGAGCTGGCTGTTGACGACGTAGAGGCGGCAGTCGTGGCGGGCCAGGGTGGTGGGGGAGTCGAAGGGGGCGCCGGTGAGGCGGTGGGTGACGGTGCCGGTGCGGAGGTCGGGGTCGAGCTCGGCGACGTAGACGCCGGACGGGGCACCGTAGTTGAGGACGGCGTAGAGGGAGCGGCCGACCAGGACCATGCCGTCGGCGCCGAAGGACTGCTCGCCGAGGTCGAGGCGGGAGACGGCGGAGGTGGCGGTGTCGATGCGCCAGACGGCCTCGGTGCCGTTGGAGGCGACCAGCAGGGTGGCGCCGTCGGGGGTGGCGACGATGCCGTTGAGCAGCCAGTACCGGGCCGGGAACTGCGGGAGGGCGGGGCGCAGGTCCAGCCAGGGCAGCAGCGGACCCGGGCGGCCCTCGCGGTCGAGGGCGGCGCGCAGGACGGTGGGGTTGGCCCAGTCGGTGACGTAGACCGCGTCCGGGGTGATCACCAGGTCGTTGAGGTCGGGGGCGCCGAGCGGGCCGTCCGGGGCGGTGAGGCGGGAGAGCAGGCGGCCGTCCGGGGCGTGCACGGCGAGGGTGGCGCCGCCGACCGAGAAGACCCGGCCCCGCCGGTCGGTGTGCACGCCGAGGGTGCGGGTGGGGTCGGCGACGCCCTGCGCGGCGAAGGGCCGCAGCCACGGGACGGCGACCTGGCCGCGGTAGAGGCGGCCGGTGGCCGAGGAGGAGACGTACACGGTGCCGTCGCGGTCGATCGCGATGCCCTCGGGCAGGACGCCCGGGTCGCGGGAGACGAGGTAGGCGGAGGGGCGGGGGCAGGGGGCGGCGACGGCCTGGCCGAGCGGGGCCAGGGCGAGGCCGAGGGCGGTGGCGCCGGCAGTGGCGGTCAGGGCCAACGAGCGGGTGAGGGACATGAGTTGGACCTCCTTCGGCCATCAGACTGGCGCGGTGGGGGCCGTGGGCACCCCTCCTTTCGTCCCAGTCCGAAACCCACTGGTCAGGGGGGGTGGGGTCCGGGCGTACGGTACGGGTCACAGGATCCCTGCGGACGAGGAGCAGCGACGTGACCCGAGCCGGATTCGACTACCAGGACGTCAAGGCGGCCGGCGAACGGATCGCTGGAGCGGTACGGCCGGTGGGAGTGGTGCCCGGCGGTCCGGAGGGACTGTGGTTCGCGCTGGAGCAGCTCCAGCACACCGGGAGCTTCAAGGCCCGGGGCGCGCAGAACTTCCTGCGGGCGCACCGGGAGGCCGGCACCCTGCCCGAGGCCGGAGTCACCATCGCCTCCGGCGGCAACGCCGGGCTGGCCTGTGCCTGGGCGGCCGGGCAGCAGGGCGTCCCCGCCACCGTCTTCCTGCCGGAGAACGCACCGGAGGTGAAGGTCGCGCGGCTGCGGGCCTACGGGGCGGACGTCCGGCTGGTCGGGCGGGAGTACGCGCAGGCGCTGGCGGCCTGTCAGGAGTACGCGGGGGAGAGCGGGGCGCTGGCCTCGCACGCCTACGACCATCCGCTGATCGCGGCCGGGGCCGGGACGCTGCTGGACGAGATCCGGGCCGGACTGCCGGGCGTGGACACGGTGGTGGTCGCGGCGGGCGGCGGCGGCCTGTTCGCGGGGGTGGCCACGGCGGCGGCGGAGCACGGGATCAGGACGGTGGCGGTGGAGCCGGAGAACTGCCGGGCGTTGAACGCGGCGATCGGTGCCGGGCGGGTGGTGGACGTGGACGTGGACTCGGTGGCGGCGGACTCGCTGGGTGCCCGGCGGGTCTCGACGACCGCGCTCGCGGTGGCCCTCGCGGGTGGGGTCGGTGGGGTGGAGTCGGTGCTGGTGCCGGACGCGGCGATCGTCGAGGCGCGGCGGGCGCTCTGGGAGGAGCACCGGCTGGTGGTGGAGCACGCGGCGGCCACGGCGCTGGCCGCGGTGCGGCACGGGGCGTACCGGGCGGCGGAGGGGGAGCGGGTCTGCATCGTGCTCTGCGGGGCGAACACCGACCCGGCGGGTCTGGCGGGGGACAACCGGTCCTGACGGAGCGTCGTACGGCGAGGACGTCCGGGCGGTGAGTGCCGGTCGCGGTGGGGCGGCCGGCGCCGCGGCCGAGGGTGACGATCAGAAGGAGGCCGTTGCTGCGGCCGGGGACGCGGGTACCGGAGGCCCCCACCGCGACATCCCCCTCGGGGATACGACCAGGCGGTGGCGGTCCCGGCCGGTGGGTTGTGAACGGGGTGCCGTGCCGGATCCGTGTCACAGCTCTACGGCACCTGCCGCACCCCCGGCCTTCTCCTGCCAGAAGGCGAGGCTGCGCCGGGTGGTGAGGGTGTCGGGGTGGTCGGGGCCCAACACCTGTAGTTGATCGGCGGTCAGGTCCTCGAGTGCGGCTACGGCGCCCGCCGCATCACCCGCCTCGCCCCTCCAGACGGCATGGCTGTGCCGGGTGGTGAGGGTGTCGGGGTGGTCGGAGCCCAACACCCGCACCTGATAGGCGATCACCTCGTCCAGCGCGGCCGCGGCACCCGCCGGATCCCCTGCCTCGCTTCGCCAGAAGGCGAGGCCGTGCCGGGCGGCGAGGGTGCTGGGGTGGTCGGGGCCCTGCACCCGCGACTTGTCGGCCAGCAGCTCCTCGAACGCGGCTGCGGCACCCGTGGCATCCCCTGCATCCCCCAGCCACAACGCGACGTCGTGCCGGGTGGTGAGGGTGTCGGGGTGGTCGCGCCCCAGTAGGCGCACCTGGTAGGCGAGCACCTCCTCCAGTGCGGTCGTGGCTCCTGCCGCATCCCCCGCATTGCGTCGCCACACGGCGACGTTGTACCAGGTGATGAGGGTGCTGGGGTGGTCGAGGCCCCGCACACGCAACGAGTCGGCGAGGATCTCCTCCAACGCGACGACGGCATCCGCAGCGTCCCCCTGCTGCCCGCGCCACAAGGCGAGGTTGTTCCGGGTGGCGAGCGTATCCGGGTGGTCGGGGCCCAATACCTGCAGCTGGTCGGCGAGCACTCCTTCGAAGGCCGCCGCGGCTCCCGCCGTCTCGCCCGCCTCCGCCCGCCACAGTGCGAGGTCGTGCCGGGTGGTGAGGGTGTCGGGGTGGTCAGGGCCCTGAACCCGCACCTGGTCGGCAAGAACCTCTTCCAAGGCAGCCGCAGCACCCGCTGGGTCCCCCGCATTCCCCAGCCATCGCGCGAAGTTCTGGCGGGCGGCGAGGGTGTCGGAATGCTCGGGACCGAGGTGGTGGGCGGTGGTGGCGGTGAGGCGGCGGAAGTGTTCGCAGGCAGCCGCAGCTTGGCCGCTCCCACCGAGGCTTCCGCCGACCTTGAACAACACCGGGTGGGCGTCGGGGCGGTGGAGGAGGTCGAGGGAGTGGCCGGTGAGGGCGTCGGCGTTGGCGCGCGAGGTCCGGGCGGGGGCGCCCGTCTCGAGGCTGGGCCAGGTGGCGAGCAGGGCGTCGGCGGCACTGCGGGCGGTGCGGCCGTACTGGTCCGGGTCGAGGGTGTCGCGGACGGCGCGTTGCAGGAGCTGGTGGACGCGTACCGTCTGGTGGGGGGCCGAGGGGTCGTGGGTGATGAGGCCGAGTCGGTGCAGTACCCGCAGGGATTCAACGGCCTCGTCCACGGTGACGGTGGCGGGGGTGTTCCGCCGCCGGCCCGCCCACCACCGGCGCCGTCCTCGGGGAGTGATGAGGTTTCGTGCGGCCGTCAGACGAGTGAGCGCGGGTTCGCTCGTCAGGACGCTCTCGGGGATGCCGTTCGGATCGAGGAACGCGGCGAGGCGCAGCATCGGTGCGGCCAGGCCCGCCGGGGCCAGGGCGTCGGCGCGCTCGATGGACAAGGTCCAGGCGGCGGCCAGGGTGTGGGGCTGGTCGTCGGGCAGTGACCCCGAGACGGTGGAGGCGAGGGGCCGGGTGCGGTCGGCCAGCAGAGCTCGGTACACGGAGGTGGTGAGGCCGGCGTCGACGAGGTAGGCGGCAGCCTGGGACAGGGCGAGCGGCAGATGTCCGAGATCCGCCGCCAAGTCGCCCAACTCGTGGCCGGGTTCGTGCCGGGCGTGGGCGGTGAGGGCGTCGTCGAGGTAGGACACCGCCTCCTCGGGGGTGAACAGGCCGACCTCGACCAGGCGGCGCCCGCCACCGACCAGGGAGGCGTCCCGGCGACGGGTCGTCACCAGAGTGCGGCCGTGCGGGCTCTGGGGTGGCCACCAGCCCCGAAGATCCGCCGGATCCGCCACATCGTCCAGGACCACGAGCCATCGGCACGGCCGCTCTTCGGCCTTGGGTTCCAGCCAGGCCGTGAAGGCCTGCGCCGCCTCTTCCGGCTCGGCGCCCAGGAGTTCGGCTCCGGCCTGTGCGAAGGCGGCGGCCACTGCCGCAGTGCTCGTCGCGGTGACCCACACCAGAACGTCCAGCTCACCGCTGCTCCAGGCGGTCCGGGCGTAGTCGGCGGCCAGCTGCGTCTTGCCGACCCCGCCCAACCCGGTCAGGACCCCGCCTGACCGCACACCCCCGGCCGAGCGGTCCACCACCGTCCCATCGCCCGCAAGCACCGCGGCCAGCCAGGTGGCTTCCACCCGGTCCTGGAAAGAGCCGGCCCGTGGCGGAATCTGGCCGATCTGGTGCGGCCACGCCGCGGGCGTGCGCGGGGCCGCGTTGACGACGCGGCTGGTACTGATCGTCACCGGCCCGTGGACGCCGCCTCCGACTGCCACCGACCCGTCGCCGACGGCGGTGACGGAGAGGTCGCCGGTGCGGCGCCGATCTGCCCCTGTGCCGGGACGGCCCGGGTCTTCCACGGGTCCCACGTACCCTCCCCGACCAGCCGACGACACCGCCCAGGACAGTACCGGTACCCTCCTGCCGGGCCGGACGAACAGGCCAACCCGTCACGCCTGTCGGCCCGGCCGAGCCCTGGTGCGGTGTCCGTTGTCCGGAGACGTTGTCCGGAGACGTTCTGAAGCGGCTGCGCGGTCCTCGCCCGACCGGCTGTCGTGCCGTCACGCGCTCTGCGACGGCCTACCTCGCCGCTGACGGTGCCGAGGCGGACGTAGCCGGGCCGCTGAAGGGCGGTCAGTGCCAGCGGGGGACCGCGAGGGCCGCGCCGGTCGGGGACCGGCGCGGCCTTCGGTCATCCGTTCGTCGTACGCCTCAGTTCATCACGCAGAGCGCGCACCGAGCGGATCGCTTTCACGAGCTTCTGCGACAGGGGCGGGACCTGGTCGAAGAGATAGCCGAGCACCGTGATGCTCCCGGCGATCCCCGCCACGATGGTGGTCACCCATCCGGCAGTTTCCATCTCTGGCCTTCCGAGGAAGAGGGACTGGGGTGCGGTGGCAGCCCGGTGACGGGGGATGCACCGGGTGCCCACGCGGCTCCCCTGCGGATGCCTCCGCAGCCGCTCCTCCTCGGCGCGCCGGCAGGAAGGCCCGCCCTCACGCACTCCGCCTCCGGCGGCCCCCTCGGGTCCGGTCCGGCCAAGACCATGCCTCCCCTAGGTCACGTACGCCCCACCGCGGAGGTCCCCTGACGGTCCGTCAGCGGTGACGCACGCCCGACAGTACTCCTGGTGCGGGCCCGGCACCGAGTGAAGGCCGTTCGTCAGGAGGATGCGGGCGACTGTGGCCAGGGAGGGTCGCGAGGCGGGATGATGAGCCCGTGCTCACTCCCCTTGGCCAGTTGACCGTGTAGGGAGCTCGGTGTGAGGGAACTGCAGGACGCCGTGACCGGCCTGCTGCCTGCCGTGGTGGCGGCGCGGATCGCATCCGAGAGCTGCCCGGCATGGCTGAACCGGCCCGGCCGCGTCGAATGTGCCGGGATGTGGGAGACGGTCTCGACCGTCTACGGCGCACTGACGGGGCTGGTTCTGCCGGAGCTGGCTCCCAGCCGGGAGTGGCGGCGCCTGGACGTGGTGCTGACCTACGAGGGCGGGCGGCAGCAGATCCTGGAGATCGACGAGAGACAGCACTTCACCGGTGCGCGTGCCCTGGCCTTGGAGCTCTACCCGTCGAGCGTGAGGCTCGGCTTCGACGCCGGACAGTGGCTGGCCCGATCGCGGGCCCTGACCGGGCGTGAGCCCGGTGGCGGGTTCGCCAAGGCCAAGCCGCCGCTCTTCCCGGGCGTCGGAGGTCGCCACCGTCAGCGTGCTTTCCGGGACACGCTGGCGGATCTCCTTCCGTCCGAGCACGGCTGGCTGCCGACCATCAGGATCAGCGATACGGAGGTCGGCGTGGTGCTCACCGCCCCGGACCCCGCCTCCGCACTCGGCACCCTGCTCGGCCAACGGGGAGTACCGGGACACGGCCTTGTCCTCCCGGGGGCGCTGCAGGCTGACGCGGCGCCCTGGTAGGTGGCCGCGGGTTCCGTGAGCCGCATGACGGGGACACCTGGACCTGCCGGCGCGACGAGGGGATCCGGGGCACCCCTGGGTCACGGACCTGTAGCGGGCCTGGTCAGGGCGCCGGACGGGGCCGGAGGGGGCCGATGCTCAGAGGGGGCTCAGAACGGCGTGGTCAGAGGGTGGGGACCTGACGGAGAGACCGGGGAATCCCACTGCGGGGGGCTGCGGCGGGGCAGCATGTGGCCGATGCCACGTGACCGTGGCCCCCGCCGTCGGCGCGCTCGGGGACCCCGGGTGGACCCCGGCGGCCCGAACCGCAAGGACATGCCCATGGACTCCACCAGAACCCGTCCGCAGCAGGGCGACCCCACCACCGGTCGCCCGCCGGCGGAGCCAGGACAGCCGCAGGACGGCCTGCACGCCGGTCTGAAGAACCGTCACCTGTCGATGATCGCGATCGGCGGGGTGATCGGCGCCGGCCTGTTCGTCGGGTCGAGTGCCGGGATCGCCAAGGCCGGACCGGCCATCCTGCTGTCGTACCTGCTGGTCGGCGTGCTGGTGGTGCTGGTCATGCGGATGCTCGGCGAGATGGCGGCGGCCAGTCCGGACCCGGGGTCGTTCTCGGCGTACGCGGACCGGGCGCTGGGCCGCTGGGCCGGGTTCTCGATCGGGTGGCTGTACTGGTTCTTCTGGGTCGTGGTGCTCGCGGTGGAGGCCACGGCCGGGGCGGTGATCCTGGAGGGCTGGGTGCCGGCCGTGCCGCAGTGGGCCTGGGCGCTGATCGTGATGGCGGTGCTGACCGTCACCAACCTGGGCTCGGTCGCCTCGTACGGCGAGTTCGAGTTCTGGTTCGCCGGCATCAAGGTGGTGGCGATCGGCGTCTTCGTGGTGATCGGCCTGCTCGCGGTCTTCGGGCTGCTGCCGGGCTCGGACAACCCGGGCGCGGGCCTCGCCCACCTGACCGACACCGGTGGCTTCTTCCCGCACGGGGCCGGAGCGGTGCTCACCGGTGTGCTGATGGTGGTCTTCTCCTTCATGGGCAGCGAGATCGTCACGCTGGCGGCCGGCGAGTCGGCCGACCCCCGACGGGCCGTCACCCGGGCCACCAACTCGGTGATCTGGCGGATCGCCGTCTTCTACCTGGGCTCGATCCTGGTGGTGCTCACCCTGCTGCCGTGGAACGACCCGGCGATCACCGCCAAGGGCTCCTACGTGGCCGCGCTGGACTCGATCGGCATCCCGCAGGCGGGCACCATCATGGAGGTGGTGATCCTCACCTCCGTGCTGTCCTGCCTCAACTCCGGCCTCTACACGGCCTCCCGGATGGCCTTCTCGCTCGGCGAGCGCGGCGACGCGCCCGCCGCCTTCGCGCGGGCGAACCGGCGGGGCGTGCCGGTGGCGGCGATCCTCGGCTCGGTGGTCTTCGGCTTCGTCGCGGTGTACTTCAACTACGCCTTCAAGGACACCGTGTTCAGCTTCCTGCTGAACTCCTCCGGGGCGATCGCGCTCTTCGTCTGGCTGGTGATCTGCTGCACCCAGCTGCGGATGCGCGGCATCCTGCTGCGCGAGCGGCCGGAGGGGCTGACGGTGAAGATGTGGCTCTTCCCGTACCTGACCTGGGCGGCCATCGCCATGATCGTCTTCGTGATCGGCTACATGTTCACGGACGAGGAGAACCGCGAGGTGGTCTCGCTCTCGCTCGCGGTGGCGGCCTTCGTGGTGGCGCTGGGTGTGTGGCACGGATGGCGCAAGCGCGCCGAGCGGGCCGAGCGGGCGGACCGGACCGACCCGAAGGTGCTCAGCGGATCGTGAAGCCCGGGTGGTCGGTGGTCGGGGAGCTCCAACGCTCGGCCACCGACTCCACCCGGCCCGGCGTGTCACCCCCGCGCAGCCACTCCAGCAGGCGCGCGCACTCCTCGCGCCCGCCGTCGGCCAGCACCTCCACGCCCCCGTCGGCGAGGTTACGGGCGTAGCCGGTCAGCCCGCCGATCGCCTCCGCCCGCTCCCTGACGGACCATCGGAAGCCGACGCCCTGGACGAGTCCGTGGACGAGGGCGGTCAGCCGGGTGCGGTCGTCGCTCATGGGCCCACGGTAGCCGAGCCCCGGGCGCCGAGCCGGAAGCACGGCGGGCGCCGCCCCGGGAAGGGGCGGCGCACGCCGTGGCGAGGGTGGGCCGGCTCGTCAGCAGGTGATGTACTTCATCTGCACCGAGGTGAAGTAGCCCGAGGGCGCGTCGAGGGTGAAGCCGCGCGAGGTGCCCTTGCCGGTGGCCCAGTCGCCGTCCACGACGCCGCCGTTGGAGAGGACGCCGCGGACGAACGGACAGCGGCCGTCGGCCTTGGTGTCGTGCACGGTGCCGGTCACCTTGGTGTTGTAGTTGCACCACTTGCCGTTGGCGTAGCCCTCGCCCGAGCTGATGCTCCAGTTCTGGGTGCAGGAGTCCGCCGCGAGGGTGGTGGCCTGTGCTCCGGCGGCCGGGAGCAGCAGCGCGGCGAGCGAGAGCGCGCCGGCGCCGAGGGCGGAGACGAGGGTGCGGGTCCTGGTCATGGGGTCCTCCGGTTGGTGGTGTGTTGACCTGTCCATGACTATGTCGTGACCCGGCGCGGGACGGGCCGCCGGAGCCTGCCCCGGGCTTGAATTCGTCCACGGACGACCGGAAGCCCGCTGCTTGACGGAGAGCCGGATTCCGCAGGTCACGCACCCCGCGTCGAACGGAGCGGTCCGCTCAGCGGCCTGCTCAGCGGTAGCCGGTGGTGTCGGCGGGGCGGCCCGGGTCCTGGACCTCGACCATGTAGCGCCAGGCGTCCGGGCGGCTGCCGTCCAGGTCGGTGAAGCCGTACTCGCGGGCGAGCTGCCCGCTGGAGAGCGACTGCCCGTTCCACCGCTCCCGCTGTGGATCGGCGGCCAGGGCGGCCACCGCGCGGCCGACGTAGGACGGGGTCTCCGAGATGGCGAAGTGCGGGACCTTCTCCAGGGCCTCGCGCCAGGTGGCCTCGGTGACGCCGAAGGTCTCCAGCATGATCTCGGAGCGCATCCAGCCCGGGGTGAGCGCCACCGCCGTGGCGCCGCGCGGCCCGAGCTCGTGGCCGAGGGCGAAGGCCATCCGCAGCACCGAGGTCTTGGCGAGGTCGTAGAAGAGGTTGATCCGGTAGTTCTCCCGGTTGTACTCGGCCGTGCCGTCGGTCATCTCCACCACCAGCCCGCCGGGGTGGCGCAGCAGCAGCGGCAGCGCGTGGTGGCTGGTCACGGCGTGCGTCTCCACCGCCAGGCGCAGCAGACGCAGACCGTTCGTCAGGTCGTGCTCCCAGACCGGGGTGTCCCACTCGAAGAGGTGCTCGGCGCCCCAGATGTCGTTCACCAGGACGTCCAGCCGCCCCTGCTCGGCGTCGATCCGCCGCACCAGTGCCTCGACCTGCTCGGGCACCAGATGGTCCGTCACCACCGGGACGCCGTGCCCGCCGGCCGCGTCCACCAGCTCGGCGGTCTCCTCCACCGTCTCCGGCCGGTCGTACTCCGAGCGGCGGCCCCGGGTGGACCGGCCGGTGCAGTAGACGGTGGCCCCCGCCGCTCCCAGCTGCACCGCGATGCCCCGCCCGGCGCCCCGGGTGGCTCCCGCCACCAAGGCCACCCGTCCCGTCAGTTCCGTTGCCACGTCCACTCCTTCGCTCCGCGGTCCGGTCCGCCCGGAACGCTACCGGTCGAGTCCGTCGAACCACCGGACGATCTGCGGCGCGGCCGCCCGCAGGGTCGCGAAGTGGCCCGCGTCCTGCCCCTGGTCGAGGACCGGGGCCCGCACCCCGTGGGCGGCCAGCGCGGCGGCACAGGAACGGGAGTTGGCGATCGGCACGTCGCGGTCCCCGGCGGAGGCGTAGAGCCGCACCGGTGCCGCGGGCCGCCAGTCGCAGCCGCCGTCGGTGGCGTCCAGCGCGGCCGACAGCCCGGGGCCGGGCCGGTCCAGCTGGCGCAGGAAGGAGTCGGTGAGCAGCTCGCGGACGGTGCCAGGGAGGGCGGTCACCACCTGCTCCTCGGTGTGCCGGGTGTCGAACAGCCCCTCCACCACCCCGGCGTACGGCGCCCGGAAGGCCTCGGCCGGATCGCGGTAGAGCGGGTGCAGGCGGTTGGCCGCCGTCAGGTAGTAGGAGAGGTAGAAGACGGCGGAGCGCTCGTCCACCCGGCCGTCCAGGATCGCGGGGAGCTCGGCGCCCCGGACGTCGTGCGGCCCGGCCACCGGCGCCAGCCCGCGCAGCCGCAGGTGGCGGTCGGCGCCCCGGGAGAGCTCGCGGCCCAGGGCCATCGCCACCTGGCCGCCCTGCGAGAAGCCGGTCGCGTACACGTCCCCGGTGAGCGGCCGGCCGAGGCGGCGGCCCGCCTCGCGGGAGGCGCGCAGCAGGTCGAGCGAGGCGGAGACGGCCGAGCGGGTGTCCATGTAGGGGTGGAGGCCGGGGCCGAGGCCGAGCCCGAGGTAGTCGGGCGCCGCCACGGCCCGGCCCGCCGAGGCGTGCAGGTACGGGGTGAGCTTGCCGAAGTCCCCGGCGGTGGAAGGCGCGTCGTCGCGGTTCACCATGGTGCCGTGGGTGTCGGAGACCACGGCCAGCCGGTGCGGGCCGCCCTCGGGCAGCGCGAACAGGCCGGTGGCGGTGGTGGGAGCGCCCTGCGGGGTGACGGTGCGGTAGGTGAGCCGGTAAGCGGCGACGCCGTGGCGGACGGTGGCGGTGTCCACCCCGAAGTCCCGCGCGTAGGCGGCGACCTGGGCGGGGGTCAGGCGGGCGAGCGGGGTGACGGCCAGCAGCTCGCCCCGGCCGGCGGTGCGCTCGGTCGGCGAGCTCGGCGAGGTCGGCGAGGTCGGGGTGGGGGCCGGGGTGGCGGCTGCGGCCGCCGGGGCGGCGAGGCCGACCGCGAGCAGGACCGCGGCGGCGGCCGCGAGGGTCCGGTGGGCGCGGGAACGGTGCTTCGGGGGAAGGGAGTTGTGCGATCCGGTGGTCATGACGAGGAGGCTACGGTCGGGCGGGACGGGCCCGGTACCCGGTCAGCACCCGAGCCGGGGCGGGGGCTGGCCCCCGGGTCCGCCGTCCGGTCCGCCCCCGGGTGTGCCGGGTGACACAGGGATGGGCCCCTTACAGGTGAGGTGAGCCTTGCTATGCTGCCAGGGCGTCCCGAGGGAGAAGTCCGGTGAGAACCCGGCGCTGACCCGCAACGGTGGAACGGCCCCTGACGGTCCGTGAGCCCGATCGCCCCCGGCGGCGCGGTCCTCCCGAGAACTCGCCGCGGACTGCGAGGGGATGCCGAACGGCGCGCCCGCCGGAGCGCGCGGACGCCCGCCGTCCGCCGCCGCCCGGGCCCGGCCGGTCGCGCCCCCGTACGCCCGGGGCCCGACCGAAGGCCCAGCCGTTGAGCAGCGCGACCACCGCCACCGGACCTCCCGGCAGCGCCACCAGCCCGCCCGGCCGGCCGGGCCCGCCCCGACCGGCCCCGGCCCGGCGACCGCTGCGCACCGCGCCACTGGCCCTCGGCCTCGGCGCGGCGCTGCTGGCCTCCCTGGTCTGCGGAGTCGCGCTCGGCTCCTCGGGGCTGAGCCTCGGTCAGGTCGCCCACTTCCTGCAGGCCGGGCTCACCGGCGGGCGGATCCACGCCGACCAGGTGGCCGGCTACACCATCGTCTGGGAGATCCGGCTGCCCCGGGCGGTGCTCGCCGCCGTGGTCGGCGCCGGGCTGTCCGCCGTCGGCGTGGCCGTCCAGGCCATGGTGCGCAACGCGCTGGCCGACCCCTTCGTCCTCGGCATCTCCTCCGGCGCCGCCGTCGGCGCCAACGCCGTCCTGCTGCTCGGCGCGTTCGCCTCGCTCGGCGTCTGGGCGCTCTCGCTCTCCGCCTTCAGCTCGGCGCTGGCCGCGATGGTCCTGGTCTACGCGGTGGCCCGCACCGCCCACGGCCTCACCCCGCTGCGGCTGGTGCTCACCGGCACCGCCCTCGCCTACGGCTTCTCCGCCGTCACCTCGCTGATGGTCTTCTCCGCGGAGCGCGGCGAGGCCGCCCGGACGGCGATGATGTGGCTGCTCGGCAGCCTCGGCGGCGCCACCTGGGCCTCCGTCCCGATCGCGGCCGCCACCGTCCTGGCCGGGCTGGTCTACCTGCTGGCCGCCGCCGGCAGCCTGGACGCGCTGGCCATGGGCGACGAGACGGCCGCCGCCCTGGGTGTCGACGCCGCCCGCCTGCGGCGGGCCCTCTTCCTGGTGACCGCCGCCGTCACGGGCACCGTGGTCGCGGTGAGCGGGGCGATCGGCTTCGTCGGCCTGATGGTGCCGCACCTGGCCCGGATGCTGGTCGGGGCCGGCCACCGACGCGTGCTGACGGTCGCTCCGCTGCTGGGCGCGGTGCTCCTGGTGTGGGTGGACATCGTCTCGCGCCTGCTGCTCGCCCCGGCGGAGCTGCCGGTCGGGGTCATCACGGCGGTGCTGGGCGTGCCCTGCTTCCTGCTGCTGATGCGCCGGCGCGCCTACAGCTTCGGCGGGCGCTGATGAAGGTCGAGATCGACGCGGTCTCGGTGGAGATCGCCGGGGCGCGGCTGGTGCACGAGGCCAGCCTGGAGGCCGCGAGCGGACAGGTGATCGGGCTGGTGGGGCCGAACGGCAGCGGGAAGTCGACCCTGCTACGGACCGTCTACCGGGCGCTGCGCCCGAGCAGCGGCGCGGTCCGGCTGGACGGCGACGACCTGCACGGGCTGACGGCCCGTGAGGGGGCCCGCAGGGTGGGGGCGCTGCCGCAGGAGACGGTGGCCGAGTTCGACTTCACGGTGGCGGAGGTGGTCGGCATGGGCCGCCTGCCGCACCGCCGCGGCTTCGCCGGCCCCGGCTCCGAGGAGGCCGCCGACACCACCGCCGCGCTGACCCGGGTCGGGGCCGACCACCTGGCCGGCCGGGGCTTCCTCCACCTCTCGGGGGGCGAGAAGCAGCGGGTGCTGATCGCCCGCGCGCTGGTCCAGCGTCCGCACGTGCTGGTGCTGGACGAGCCGACCAACCACCTGGACATCGCGCACCAGTTGGAGGTGCTGGCCCTGGTCCGCGACAGCGGCCTCACCGTCCTCACCGCCCTGCACGACCTCAACCTGGCCGCCGCCCACTGCGACCTGCTGTACGTCATCGCCGGCGGCCGCATCGTCACGTCCGGCCCGCCGGCCGAGGTGCTCTCGGCCGAGCTGCTGGCCGAGGTCTTCGGGGTGCGCGCCCACCCCGTCCGGCACCCGGTCACCGGGGCCGTCCAACTGCTCTTCGACCGTCTCACCACCGACTCTCCCGCCCACCACTCCTGAGGGACCATCACGTGCTGCTCACCACCGCCCGCCGCGCCCTGGCGGCCACCGCCGCCCTGAGCCTCTCCGTCGGCCTGGCCGGCTGCGGCGCCGAGGTCACGCCCTCGGCGGAGACCGCCAAGTCGGCGCACTACCCCGTCACCGTCGACAACTGCGGGCGGCAGGTGACGTACCAGCAGAAGCCCGCCCGGGTGGTCACCAACGACATCGGCATCACGGAGCTGATGCTCGCCCTCGGCCTGGCCGACCGGATGGCCGGGTACGTGATGCCGGACGAGAAGGGCGACCTGTCGGCCGTCGCCTGGGGCAAGGAGTACGAGCGCACCCCGTGGCTCTCCAAGAAGGAGATCACCAAGGAGCTGGTGCTCGACGCCAAGGCGGACCTGGTCTTCGCCGGGTGGAACTACGGCTGGAACGAGACCACCGGCCTGACCCCCGAGGGCCTGGGCAAGCTGGGCGTCGGCTCGTACACGCTCACCGAGTCCTGCCGCAACGGCAAGGAGAAGGCGCGCGGCGTGATGCCGCCGCTGGACGCCCTCTACGCCGACCTCACCAACCTCGGCCGGATCTTCGAGGTGGAGGCGAAGGCGCAGCAGCTGATCGACGGGTTCAAGGCCGAGGTGGCGAAGGCCGAGGCCGCCGCCCCCGCGAAGCGCCCCTCGGTCTTCCTCTACGACAGCGGCCAGGACAAGCCGTTCACCTCCGGCCGGTTCGCCGCGCCCGAGCAGATCATCACCAAGGCCGGCGGCCGGAACGTCTTCGGCGACCTGGACGACTCCTGGACCACCGTCGGCTGGGAGGCCGTGGTCGCCCGCGACCCGGAGGTCATCGTCATCAACGACTACGGCGACACCAGCGCCGAGGCGAAGCGGCAGTTCCTGAAGTCCTACCCGCCGCTGGCCCAGGTCTCCGCCGTCAAGAACGACCGCGTCTTCGTGCTCTCCTACGTCGACCTGGTCGAGAGCCCCCGCAACCCGGCCGCGATCACCCGCCTGGCCACCTACCTGAAGGGCGTCGCGGGCTGATCGGCCGGCGCCCGTCGGACAGGTTCTAGCGCCAGGGGCGGTGGTCGGTGGGGAGGTCGGCGAGGACGCGGGCGGTGCGGGCGTGCCAGGTGTGGTGGGTGAGGTGCTGGCGCAGGGCGCCGGTGGCGAGGCGTTCGCGGAGCTCCTGGTCCTCGGTCAGGCGGCGGACGGCCTTGACCCAGTCCTCGACCGAATCGGCCGGGCAGAGGAGGGAGTTGACCTCGTCGGTGAGCAGCTCGCGCAGGACGGGGTGGTCGGAGGCGACCACGGCGCGGCCGTGGGCGAGGTACTCGGGGAGGCAGGTGGGGACGGTGCGGCGGCCGGCGCCGTCGGCGTGCTGCTGGTGGGGTGCCAGCACCAGGTCGAAGGCGCGCAGGTAGCGGGTGATCCGCGCGGGCGGCCGGTGGCCGTGGAAGTGCACGTTGACGGAGCGGCAGCGGTCGCGCCAGTGCCGGACCTCGGCCTCCGTCCCGCCGACCAGGTGGAAGTCCGCCTCCGGTAAGCGCTCCGCCAGGGCGAGGAGCAGCCCGGTGCCCCGCCCGGTGGACGGACGGCCGATCCAGCCGATGCGCACCGCGCCCTCCCGGCCCGGCAGTTGGGCCACCGGGCCGTCGGCCGGGACGGGGTCGGCGGCCGGCAGGGCGGTCAGCCGGTCCGTGCGGGGCGACTCCGGGAGGGAGCGCAGCAGCTCCTCGGCCAGCGCGTGCGAACCGGTCACCACCCGGCGCAGCCGGCGGCGGCGCAGCAGCCGGTGCTCCAGCGCCCGGTCCAGCCGCCCGGCCGGGAGGCGGTCGACCTCGCGGACCATCGGCGCGAGGTCGGCGCAGACCAGCAGGGCCGCGCGGTCGTCGCCGTACAGCAGGTCCGGCACGGCCCGGCGGCGGAGCTCCGCGCGGACCCGCCGGGCCCGCAGCCAGGGACCGACCAGCGGCACGGCGGGCTGGGCGACGGTGCGGACCTCGAAGCGGTTGCGGGTCCCGTAGTAGGCGTAGAGGTCCTCGTCGGGCACCGACCCGGGCCGGGCGTACAGGATCACCTGGTGCCCGGCGTCCACCAGGGCGTCGCACATCCGCACCGCCCGCACGCCGGCGGCGCGGTCGGTGGGGATGCTGCCGTCGTGCAGGTACGCGATCCGCATGGTTCGGGGCCTCCGCAGGCGGGACTGGACCCCTCATGCTTCCCGCTGTCCACATCCCGTCACAACGGCGCCGGGGTGCGGACGGTGGTACGCCGGGGCGCACAGGGGCGTGGCGGTGGCGGCGGTGCGGATCACCCGGTGGTCAGGGGCGGTCAGAACAGCGCGGTCTGCTCGACCGGGCGGGAGCGGAGCAGCTCGGTGAGGCCCGTACAGGGCGCCGGGGCGCACGGGCGGAGCGTCCAGCCGGTGAGCAGGCGGGTGTCCAGCAGCAGCGGGACGGGCTCGCGGCCGGGGACGGGCTCACGGCCGGGGACGTGCTCGCGGCCGGGGACGTGCTCGCGGCCGGGGACGGGCGGGGACTGATCGGGCGTCAGGAAGAGCTGCTGGCCGACCGGTGCGTGCAGCACCCCGCTCAGCCGGGCCCCGTCGGAGAGCGCCGTGACCTCCCGGTACGCCGGGGGTGGCCCCTCGGCCAGGCCGAACAGCTCCACCTGATCGACCACCGGCCCGTCCGGGAAGAGCTCCACCGCGTGCCCGGCCAGCACCGGCAGCACCTCGGCCCGCAGCGCCCTGACGGCCTCCGCCCGCCCCCGCGGCCCGGGCAGGTGCCACCACCCCTGGTTCTTGGCCTTGGTGGTGAACCGCTCCCGGGCCAGCCCCGCCTGGGCCACCGTCAGCTCCGCCCGCCGCACCCCGGGCAGCGGCCCGCGCGCCAGGAAGGTCCAGACCGGGGCCGCCTGCTCCAGCAGCCGTGCGCTGCCGCGCTGCTCCGCCGTCAGGCCGACCTTCGCCAGGCCCGGGCCGAACCAGGCCAGGTACAGCCGGTATGTCCGCCCGTCGTCCACCACCCGGTCCCGGGCCAGTGCCAGCCCCTGGTCCGCGTCCTGGCAGGACGGGCACTGGCCGGACTTCCCGGCCGGGTCGAGCAGGGCGGAGGCGGGGCAGGGGTGGTGGCGGTGCGCCGTCCGGATGCCGGTGCAGCGGCGCGGCCCGGCCACCTCCCAGCCGATCCGGGTGCCCGTGCCGATCTCGCGGTGGTGCTCCTCCGCTCCGCGGGCGGCCGTCAGCCGCGGCACGCCCTCGCGCCAGCGCAGCCCCGTCGCCGTCCACCCCCGCACCGCCGGCCCGGTGGCCTCCCGGGCCTCCGTGGGCTCCGCCTGGTTCCCGTCCATGGGACGTGAGCGTACGGCCCGCCACTGACAGATCACAGGGCTGCGGGCCGGATGACCTGGGATCCCCCTGGGAAGACCATCGGACGATCGGCTATATTCGCGCAACCGTCGCGCCGACGGAACCGTGCCTTCCGGGGGAGCCCCTTGTCGTCCGAGCCCGACCAGTCCAGCCAGCCGATCGCCACCCCGGCCGCCGCCGACTGGTCCGCGCCCGCCGACTCCGCCGACGCCGGCGCTCCTGGCGCCGCTCCGGCGGCCGACCCGTACGCCTACGTGCCGCCGCAGGTCACGGACGAACCGTACGGGCCGGCGACGTCCTACCAGCCGTCGGACGGTGCTTCGTACCCGGCCGCTCCGTTCGCCGACGGTCCGTTCACCGGCGACCCGTATGCCGGCGGTCCGTACGCAGGAGGTGGGTACACCGGTGGGCCGCACGCCGGTGACCCGTACGCGAGCGGTCCGTACGCCGGTGGGCCGTACTGGCAGGGGCCGCCGTGGCCGGTGCCCGGCACCAACGGGTTGGCCGTCGCCTCGCTGGTCCTCGGGATCTTCGGGCTGTTCTGTCTGGCCTGGACCCTCGGCCTCGGGCTCGGCATCGCCGCGCTGCGGCAGCTCAAGCGGCGGCCGCAGCGCGGCAAGGGCATGGCGGTGGCCGGCATCGTGCTCTCCTCCTGCTGGGCCCTGGTGACGCTGGCGTTGGCGCCGTTCGTGGTGGCGGCGTTCGAGGAGGGCGTGGAGCAGTCGGCCGGCGGGGTCGCGGTCTTCGACCTCAAGGCCGGGGACTGCATGAAGGAGGCCACCGGGCGCCGGGCGGTCCGGGCCCGCTTCACGGTGGTGCCGTGCGGTGAGCCGCACCACGGGGAGGTGTTCGGCGTCGCCCACCTCCCCGGCGCCGACTACCCCGGCACCAGCCGGCTGGAGCGCACGGTCTCGCTCCAGTGCATCGCCCCCCAGTACGCCTACACCCCGGACCACTGGACCATCCCGGCCACCGTCGAGTCCACCACCATCTACCCCGACCGCGAGGCCTGGCCGGCCACCAAGCGGGCCATCTGCCTCTTCGACTCCGAGGAGCTCCGCACCGGCACCCTCCACCAGGACCAGTCCCGCTGGACCGCCGAGCAGTACGGGTACCTGGAGGCCACCCGGGAGCTGGACGTCGCCCTGGCGGGCGCGCCGACCGAGGAGCTCGAGGACGCGACCGACGACTACCAGGAGTGGGGCCGCACGGTCGCCGAGGCCGCCACCGCCACCAAGACCAAGCTGGCCAAGGTGGCCTGGAGCCACCCCGGTCGGCCGGAACTCGCCGACCTCCAGATCGAGTTGGACCGTCTCGTCACCCAGGGCAAGAAGCTCAACGAGACCGGGGACGAGGACGTCGACGCCCTCTACGACGCCTACGACGGGCTCGACCAGAACGCCAACGGCGAGGCCGACGCCCTCCTCCGCCAGGCCATCGGCCTGCGCTCCACCCCGCCCGACGAGCACCCCGCCCAGGTCTGACCCCTCGTCACGCGACGGGCCCGACCGCAGGTGCCGGTGGCGGCCGTCAGTTCCGCCGGAAGATCGCCTCGAAGCGCGGCCGCAGCGCGGCCACGAGGAGCGCGCCGAGCACCTGGGCACCCGCCACGGCGCCGATGCCGACCAGGCGCAACGCCGAACGCAGCGAAACCATCATCATCTCCGAAGGTACCGACAGCCGGTGAGCGGCAAGCTAGCAACCGAACCGCCCTGCTCCCGTGCTGACGCCCCGTCGGCTACGGACACCTCACCCGAACGGACCCGTCGCACCTCGCGCCGACCCGGACCGACGCCCGGTCGTCCACGCCGGTCGCCCCGGTCACCCCGGTCACGCCGTGAGCGGGTCGCCGCGGAGGAAGGCGTGGAGGTGTTGGTCGTGCCACCCGTCCTCGTGCAGGAGGGCGCCGCGCATGGTGCCCTCGAAGGCGTACCCCGCCTTCTGCGCCACGCGGCAGGACGCCGGGTTGGCGGTGGAGTGGCAGAGCCGGAGCCGGTGCAGGCCGAACTCCTCCACCGCCCAGCGGGTGACCCGGCGGACGGACGCCACCGCGAGCCCGCGGCCGCGGGCGGCCGGGAGCAGCCAGTAGACCAACTCCGCGCTGCGATTGGTGAGATCGAGCTCGTTGCAGCCGATCAGCCCGAGCGGTCCGGTGTGGTCCGCGACGGCCCAGACCGCCCCCGTCCCCGCCTCCCAGCGCTCCTGCATCCGGCCGATCCGCCCCCGCGCCTGCTCCGCCGACCCCACCGTGAACAGGTTCCACCGCTGGATCTCCGGCTCCTGGCCGGCCGTCAGCAGGGCCCCGGCATCGGAGGGTTCCCAGGGCCGCAGGACCGTCCTGTCGTCCAGCACGAGCACGGGAGGCCCTGACACGGCGTCACTGCGCGGGGCGTCGTGGTTGATCATCCGGGCATCCTGGCACACGTCCCGGGACGGCCGTTGTGGGGATCATGTGATTTGACTCCGTGGACGATCACCACGCATAGTGCCCGCATGGCTGGATACCTCGTTTCGCGCAGGCACATCGACCTGCGCCGTGTGACGGCGACGAGCTGTCGCCCCAGCTGCTGACGCGCGCCCTTCTCCGGCCCTGAGGCCGACTGCCCGCCGCGTTCCTCCCTTCGCTCCATCCTCACCGGCATGCCCGTGAACGGGCCGGTCCGGCATCTCCTCGCGCGCGTCCCGTCCCGGTCACCACAGCCGGTACGGGGCTCCTCGCGCGCACCTCCTTCCTGCTCCTCCGCCATCCCTGGAGTTCCCCATGCGCTCGCGCCGTGTCCTGGTCGCCACCCTCGCCGCCGTCGTCTCGCTCTCCGCGCTCACCGCTTGCAGCAGCGGCGGCAGCTCGTCCTCCTCGAAGTCCGCCGACAACCCGTACAAGCTGAACGAGGCGGGCACCGTCCACGTCGGCACGCTCTCCGACGCGCCGCCGAACGTCTACCTCAAGGACGGCAAGTTCACCGGCTTCGACAACGACCTCTTCACCGCCGTCGCCGCGAAGGCCGGCCTCAAGGTGCAGTTCGCCTCCACCGACTTCTCCGCGCTGCTCTCGCAGGTCGCCAACCGCAAGTTCGACGTGGGCAGTTCGTCCATCACCATCACCGAGGCCCGCAAGAAGACGGTGGCCTTCACCAACGGCTACGACTTCGGCTACTTCGGGCTGGACGTGCCCGCCGGCTCGCCGATCAAGAGCTTCGACCAGCTCGCGGGCAAGCGCGTCGTGGTCGTCCAGGGCACGGTGCAGGACGACTACGCCACCAAGAACAAGCTCGACCCGGTGCGCGTCCCGGACTACAACAGCGCGCTCAACCAGCTGAAGACCGGCACCGCCGAGGCCTGGATATCCCCGGCCGAGATCGGTGAGAAGAGCGCCAACGACAGCGGCGGCAAGGTGGTGCTGGCGCAGAAGCAGCTCAGCTCCTCGCCGACCGCCTTCGCGGTGGCGCTGGACCGCCCGGAGCTGCTGACCGCGCTGAACAAGGCGCTCGACGAGGTCATCGCTGACGGCACCTGGACCAAGCTCCAGCAGCAGTACTACCCGGGCCGTCCGATCCCCGAGGGCTTCAAGCCGGGCAGCGGCTCGGTCGCCTTCCCGCCGGTGGCGGCCGCGGGCGCCACGCCGTCCTCCTGACCGACCGTCACCTAGTTATCCAGAGGACAGGAGACCGACGTGGACCAGCTGGGCACGCTGGCGGAGACGTTCTTCAACTGGGAGTCGATGCGCTCCGCGATCCCCGACCTGCTCACCACCGGCGTGCCCAACACGCTGGTCCTCGCCGTGAGTTCGGCCGTCCTCGGCACCGTCCTCGGCCTGCTCCTGGCGGTCGCCGGGATCGCCAGGACCCGCTGGCTGCGGTGGCCGGCCCGGGTCTACACGGACGTGTTCCGCGGCCTGCCGGCCGCGGTCACCATCCTGCTGATCGGGGTCGGGCTGGCCCCGCAGGGCATGCTGATCTGGGGGCCCGACCCCTACCCGCTCGGCATCCTGGCGCTCTCGCTGATCGCCGCCGCCTACTTCGGCGAGATCTTCCGCTCCGGCATCCAGAGCGTGGAGGCCGGGCAGCTGGAGGCGGCCCGGGCCCTCGGGTTCTCCTACGCGGCCGCGATGCGGCTGGTCGTCGTACCGCTGGGCGTGCGGCGGATCCTGCCGGCCTGGGTCAACCAGCTCATCGCGCTCATCAAGGACTCCAGCCTGATCTACTTCCTCGGGCTGATGGCCGATCAGCGCGACCTGTTCCGGATCGGCCAGGACGCGGCCGCCAACACCGGCAACGAGTCCGCCCTGGTCCTGGCCGGACTCTTCTACCTCCTGCTCACCGTGCCGCTGACCCACCTGGTCAACGTCATCGACCGGCGGCTCCGGAACGGGCGCAAGGTCGTCGAACCCGAGGCCGCCACCGATCCGGCGCCCGTCCCCGAAGGAGCGGCACGTGTCTGACACGGACTTCTCACCCGTCAGTCTGACCGCCCGTGACCTGCACCTCGCACTGGGCGGCAACCGGATCCTGCGCGGCGTGGACCTCGACGTCCCGAAGGGGCACACCGTCTCGGTGATCGGCCCCTCCGGCTCGGGGAAGTCGACACTGTTGCGGACGATCAACCGGCTGGTGGAGCCCGACCGGGGCGACGTCCTGCTGGACGGCGAGAGCGTGCTCGGGCGCAGCCCCGACCTGCTGCGCCGGCAGATCGGCATGGTGTTCCAGCAGTTCAACCTCTTCCCGCACCTGAGCGTGGAGCGCAACCTCACCCTCCCGCTGCGCAAGCTGCGCGGTCTCCCGAAGGAGGAGGCGGTCGAGGCCGCCCGCCGTCAGCTCGACCTGGTCGGGCTGCGGCACAAGGCGGACGTCCGGCCCGGGCAGCTGTCCGGCGGGCAGCAGCAGCGGGTGGCCATCGCCCGGGCGCTCGCGATGCGGCCCCGGGTGATGCTCTTCGACGAGGCGACCTCCGCGCTCGACCCCGAACTGGTCAAGGGCGTCCTGTCGTTGATGGCCGACCTGGGCAAGGAGGGCATGACCATGGTCGTGGTCACCCACGAGATGGGCTTCGCCCGTTCGGTCTCGGACGGCGTCGCCTTCATGGACGGGGGTGTGGTGGTCGAGTCGGGCCCGCCCGAGGCGGTGTTCGGCGCTCCGGAGAGCCCGCGCCTGCGCCGGTTCCTCGCCGAGGTGATCTGAGACCGTCGGCGCCTGACCTGCGGAAACCCCTTCGTGCGGGCGTGATCCGTACGGCAGACTGCCCGGATGGACACGGGCACGGCGGCGGCGGAGTGGGCGGAGCGGGCGCGGGTGGCGGCCCGGCTCGCGGAGCAGACGGACGACTGGGACGAGTACGGAGGCCTGCTCCGGCGGGCGGCGGAGGACGGGCCGGGTGCGCTGGCACTCGGGTTGGAGGCGATCGGTTCGCCGGACCCGGCCGAGCGTGAGCTCGGGTGCCGGCTGCTGGGCAATGCCGCCGACCGTCACGACGACGTCAAGCCCGAGGCGGTGGCCGCGCTGGTCGCGCTCGCGGAGCGGGAGACCGACTCCGAGGTCCTGGCGGCGTTGGCCCGCGCCGTCGGGCAGACCTACGACCAGCGCGCCGTCCCCGTCTTGGTGACCCTCGCCCGGCACCCCGACGAGGACGTCCGCTGCCAGGTGGCGACCGCCTTCTCCAGCGTGGCCACGGGGGAGCCGGACGGCCCGGACGTCCGGGCCCTGATCGTGCTCACCCGGGACGAGGACCCGGACGTCCGGGACTGGGCCACGTTCACCCTGGGCTTCCAGTACGAGGTCGACACCGCCGAGATCCGCGCCGCGCTCTGGGAGCGGACCGGCGACGAGCACGCCGGCACCCGGGAGGAGGGAATCCGCGGCCTGGCACGGCGTCACGACCCGCGCGCCGTACCGCTCCTGGCCGACCTGCTCGACGACCCCGAGGGCGCGCACGTCCACACCTTCCGGGCGGCCGAGATCCTGGGCTCGCCCGAGCTGCTGCCGTACCTGCGGAACCACGACGCCGACGGCGGCGCGGTCGAGGACGCCGTCCGGGCCTGCGACCCGGTGGAGCGGGGCCGGTTGGAGGCCGCCGGCTGGGAACTGCTGTGCGCGCTCGACTGGTTGCGGCCGGAGCTGCGCGCGGGCCTGTACCGGCCGCGCTTCGAGGCCGGGCTCGTGCTCGGGGCGGGGGAGGGCTCGTACGACGTGACCGCACTGCTCCGGCGGGCCGGCGGCGACCCCGGGCGGGCCGCCGAACTGGCCGCCACCGACTGACCGTTCGACGGGCACGGGTAATTCGCTCGACAGCGGGGGTGGGCGGCGGGCATCGTTGCGGCCCGTGACGAGCAGCGAACTGTGGACCCGTGAGACCGCCGACCGCTACGACGCCGAGGAGGCCGAGTCCTCCACGGCGGAAGCCCTCGGGCCTGTCCTGGACTTCCTCGCCGAACTCGCCGGAGACGGGCGGGCGTTGGAGTTCGCGATCGGGACCGGGCGGGTGGGGGTGCCGCTGCGGGCGCGCGGGGTGCCGGTGGTGGGGATCGAGTACTCGCCGCACATGGCGGCGGTGCTGCGGGCCAAGGTGGACGAGGAGACCCTCCCGGTGACCGTCGGGGACATGGCGACCACCGTCGTCCCCGGCTCGTTCAGCCTGGTCTACCTGGTCTACAACACCATCACCAACCTGCTCACCCAGGACGAGCAGGTCGAGTGCTTCCGCAACGCCGCCCGCCACCTGGAGCCCGGCGGCCGGTTCGTCATCGAGCTCGGGGTGCCGCCGCTGCGGCTGCTGGCACCCGGGGCGCTGGCGGTGCCGTTCGACGTCTCGGCGGGGCACGTCGGCTTCGACACTTTCGACCTGGTCGAGCAGGTGCTGGTCTCGCACCACTTCACCCGGGACGACGAGGACGGCCGCTACCGCCGGGACAACTCCCGCCACCGGTACGCCTGGCCGGCCGAACTCGACCTGATGGCGAGGATCGCCGGTCTGGAGCCGGAGCGCCGGGTCGCGGACTGGGACGGTGCGCCGTTCGCCCAGGACTCCACGAAGCACGTCTCGGTGTGGCGCAAGCCGCTCTAGAACGCTGATGAGGATCTTGGTGTGATCCGGGTCGTGCCGTCAGGTGGCGGCCGGGATCTGCCAGGTCGTGCCGGTGTGGGTGAGTCCGAGGTTGATCAGGGTCCGTAGGTCGAGGGCGGCGGCGCGGGTGTGGAGCCAGGCGTTGTTCCTGAGGGTGCCGATGGCGGTTTCCGCTTCTCGACCTCGTACATCGGAACGAGCCGCGCCCACGCCTTGGTCTCCTGCGTGACGTGGGCTTGCAGCCAGTCGGTGAACCTGGCGAAGCTCAAGGCGGGCGCCCCGCCCTCACAGTACGACCACACCTCGGGATCAGGTCCGGGGCCGCGCACAAAATCGAACTGGTAACCCTGGTGCATGAGGATGACCCGGTCCGACTCGGCGAGAACGAAGGGGACGTCGTTCTCCGCCAGCAGCTCTCGTGCCGCCTCTCCCAGGCCGATGACTCGCGGATAGAAGACGTCACTGCCCTGCAAGAAGCGCCCTGCACCACCACCGATCAGCGTCAGGAAGCAACGATAGGCATCCCCGAGAGGCGCGGACTGGTCACACTCAATCCTGTGCATCTCGTCGCCGGACAGCCCACGAACCTGCTCGGCGACCGCCGTAGTGCCGTCGACAAGAGCTGTGGTCAGCGCGCGGACACGGTCCTCCAGTGAGTCCCTGCCCAAGGGCTCATCGGAGTCCTGACCTTTCCTCCGCACCGTCATGCCGCCTCCGGTCGCCGAGCCAACTCCTACCGCTGGCGGCACAGGATCCTACGCGTCCTCTGATCCACTTCTAAAACAGGCCCCAGTCTTGTTCTTCAACCTCAGTGGGCTTAAGAGCAGTCCGCTGCGACCCAGGTAGCGGTGATGTCGTTGCACGTAACGATGACCGACCCGGGCCGGAAGGCCATCTCGTGAGTGCAGCCTTGGTCGTGCGGAAGGATCTCGTCCAGGATCAGCGTGCCGAGGTCGTCCCAGGTCGAGGGCTCGTTCGGAGTCTTGATGTGGACGGCTGTCACTCCCGAATAGCGGACGACCAGGTCCTCGTCGTGCTTCCAACAGTTGTGACGGAGGCGGAGGTCGAGGGTTTGACCCTCGTGGAAGAAGGTGGCCTGGTGGAACGTCAGCTCCTTCACGCAGCGCCGTCCGGCGAAGTCGTAGTGGCCCGGGTCGGTGGCGAATGCCTTGGCGCCTGGGGGCAGGCTGGTGCTCAGCGCAGGCAGAAGCTCAAGGTAGGGGCCAGGGTTGAGGACTCCGGTCAGCTCGCCGACTCGGGCATCGAGATCGACATACTTCAATGCTCACTCCTGCGATGGTCCAGTGGCCGGTCCTTGGGCGGCATCAGGGTGGCATGCCGGCTCATGGCGCCGCTCGGGCATTTTCGGGGTTCGTAGTGTCGCGCGTCAGACTTTGTGGCAGGACCCGCAACCTGGGAGCGGTCCGGCCGATCACGTGGAGGTGGAGGAAAAGGGCGGGCCCGGGGCTGTGGACCCCTGGTAGAACATGAGCCGATGGGTATTCAGGAACGTGACCGCAAGGTGTACCGGCCTCTGCGGCGAGCCGGCCTCGAGGTGATCCCCAACGCAGTGCCAGGGGACACGATGCCGTTCGTCCGCGGATACGGTGCGGAGGACGTGGCCGGAGGCTTCTCGCACCGGTACGGCACCTCGCGGCTGGTCGAGCGGCTCAATGCAGACTGGTACGACCTGGCGGTCTCCTCGGGCCTCTTCGACCACCGGCGGGAGTTCCTACTGCAGCTTCCGCAGGGCACCCGTTCGCACCGGGCCGCTCTGGAGCACCTGCACAGCGGCAACACTGCACCGGCGCTCTGGACCCGGGTCCGGCTGCTGGATCGCTGGGACATCATGGGCCGAGGCGCGGCGTCGGCGTTCCTGGGCGTGCACTCGGGCCACCCGGGCTTCGGCATGATGGCTCTGGATGGCAGCGTGTACATCGAAGCCTCGACGGGCGAGACCGGCATCGACGTGCTCGCGGTGCATCACCCGGACCGCTCGGAGAACGTCCTGCGACACCTGGAGTGGATCACGCGTTACGACAGCCCTTACGCAAACCGCGAGGAGAAGCAGCGTGTTGCCGTCTGGCTCGCCGGTCGCGCAGGGAGCCTTCCGGGTCGCTGATGACGAGGTCTCGGACGGTGACTGATCATGTGCGGAGCCAGATGACGGGGGCGGCCACGGTGACGGTGCCGAGGAAGACGTATCCGCGTTTGCCGTAACGGGTCGCGACGGCGCGGGAGTTCTTCAGCCTGTTGATGGCCCTCTCGACAGTGTTGCGCGTCTTGTACCGCTCCTCGTCGAATCCTGGTGGCCGTCCGCCTTCTCCGGGATCGTCCGCTGGATGGCACGCTGCCGTGGGTACCGACGGCAAGGGTCGTGCAGCAGAAGCTCCCAGGTGCCGTCCGCCGACCACAACCGATGGCGCTCATCAACGGGCTTCCACCGGCAACGTAGAGGACATGGTGCGGCTGAACGGCGCCGACGGCATGGGCGAGATGTTCGCCAAGGCCCTGACCATGGGAGGCACCGGCCTCGGCCTGGCGCGCCAGCTGCTCGGCACGATGAACGCGGCCACCGGGTCCGCCGCCCAGCCGGCCGCCGAGCGCCCCCGGGCCGAGTCCATCCCGGTCAGGCCGGAACGGCGGTGAACGAGTGTCAGCCGGGATGACCGGGGTGGCTGCTCACCGATCCGGAGGGGCGCCACCGTGGGCATTCGTTCCGAGCCGGCCGTACTGCTCGATCTCGTACCGGCGGACTTCGCCGACGGCGAGCGGATCGACCGGGCGGCCGCCGAAGCGTCGTTGGGCGTGAGCTCGCCGAGCGACCACAAGGCGCTGCTGGACATCTACGGGATGGGCGACCTCGGTGGGTTCGTCATCCTGCCCCGGGGCTACGGGATGAACGCCGACGAGACAGCCGGGCCGATGAACGATCCCGATCCGGACCGCTGGCCGGTCTGGACCCGGAGACCGGCGGACCGAGCCCCTACGTCGACAGGTTCGCCATCACGGAGGACCGGCCCTGGCCGCCGCCAGCGGCCGCCGCCGACCGACGCCCCGTCAGGAGCCGGCGGCTGCCGGGGCGGGGACCAGGCCGGCGGCCACCAGGCCGCGCAGGACGGCGGCGGAGAGGGTCTGGACGGCGCTGAGCGGGCGGACCATGACGGTGAACTCGTCGATCCGGCCGTCCTCGTCGAACTGGAGCAGGTCGATCCCGTGGATCTGCTTGCCGTCGACGGTGGTGCGGAACGGCAGGATCGCCGAGCGGCCCGGCTCGCCGCCGGCGGTCGGCTCGGCGGTGCCGTCGAACTCACCGAGGTAGCGGAAGTCCTCGAAGGTGTTCAGCAGCACACCGAACAGGCCGACCACCATCGGGCGCCCCTCGAAGGGGGCGAACTTCACCGGGCTGAAGAAGCGCACGTCCGCGCTGAAGAGGTCGTCCAGCGCGGCGTGGTCGCCCTTCTCGACGGCGGAGCGGAAGCGTTCGGCGGTGGGGTGCAGCGGCACGGTGGGCCCTCCTCGATAGTCATCAATGTGACTAGTCATTTTCATGAGTATGATGCCGTCGCGGACCTCGGAAGGGAAGGGGCGACGGAGATGGCACTCAGGCACGCGGTCCTGGCCGCGCTGCTGGACGGCGAGTTCAGCGGCTACCAGCTGGCCAAGGCCTTCGACATCGGGGTGGCCAACTTCTGGCACGCCCTGCCCCAGCAGCTCTACGCGGAGCTGGCGAAGCTGGAGAAGGAGGGCCTGGTGTCGGGCCGTCAGGTGCTCCAGGAGGGGCGGCCCAACAAGCGGCTCTTCCAGGTCACGGAGGCCGGCCGGGCCGAACTGGAGGCCTTCGCCGAGACGGTGGCCAAACCCTCCTTCATCCGTGACGACCTGATGGTGAAGGTGCAGGCCGCCGACCGGATCGGCACCGCAGCCGTCCTCGCGCAGCTCGAGGAGCGCGCCGAGATCGCCGCGGCCAAGGTGGACTTCCTGGTGGAGCTGCTGCACACGCTGCGCGGCGGCGCGGACGAGGACGAGTACCTGCTGCACGGCGAGCGGATCGGGCCCTACCTGACCTGCCTGCGCGGTGTGGCGTTCGAACGGGAGACCAGGGACTGGTGCCTGCGGATCGCGGCCGTCCTGCGAGCACGCGAGGAGAGTCGTGCCGAACAGCTCTGAACTGAACAGCACCGAGCCGGACAGGTCTGTGCAGCAGCGCCCCTACCTGCGCTACGTCGCCCTCGGCGACAGCCAGACCGAGGGGGTCGGCGACGGCGACGACACCGTCGGCCTGCGCGGCTGGGCCGACCGGTTGGCCGAGCAGTTGGCGGTGCTGGAGCCCGGCTTCCAGTACGCCAACCTGGCCGTGCGCGGCCGGCTGGCCGGGCAGGTGCGGGCCGAACAGCTCGGCCCCGCCCTGGAGTTGAAGCCCGACCTCGCCACCGTGGTGGCCGGGGTCAACGACCTGCTGCGGCCCGGCTTCGATCCGGCCCGGACGGCGGGCGAGCTGGAGGCGATGTTCGCCGCGCTCACCGAGGCCGGGGCCCGGGTCGCGACCGTGACCTTCCCCGACATCACCCGGATCGTCTCGCTGGCCAAGCCGCTGCGCCCGCGCATCCTGGAGATCAACGACCACATCCGGGCGGCCGCCGCCCGGCACGGCGTGGTGGTCGCCGAGACCGCCCTCCCGGAGGCCTCCACCGACCCCCGGATGTGGGCCGCGGACCGGCTGCACGCCTCTCCGCTCGGCCACCGGTGCATCGCCGAGGCGGTGGCGCAGGCCCTCGACCTGCCCGGCAGCTCGGGCAGTTGGGCCGATCCGCTCCCGCCGCAGGCCGTCGCCACGGGCGTCCGCGCCACCGCCGCCGAGCTCCGCTGGGCCGCCGCCTTCCTGGGCCCGTGGCTGGCCCGGCGCGTCCGGGGCCGCTCCTCCGGGGACGGCCGCAGCGCGCGGCGGCCGGCGCTCGCCCCGGTGGCGCTGCGGGCGTGACGCCGGGTCGGTTGTCACACGGACGGGTGGGTTGAGCGCGTGGGGCGCCGTTGCGACGGTGGGCGGCGCCCCTGCGGGACTAGTGTCCGCTGGCATGTCCCAGATGACGTCCGACCAGACCGTTCCCGCGTACGTCGACCCGACGAAGCCGAGCATCGCCCGGGTGTACGACGCCTTCCTCCGCGGCACCGACAACTACGAGGTGGACCGCGAGGTGCTCCGCCGCGTCCTGGAGGCCGCCCCCGAGGCCGTCGACCTGGCGCTGGAGAACCGCGCCTTCCTGATCCGCGCCTGCCGGTTCCTCGCCACCCAGGCCGGCATCACCCAGTACCTGGACTGCGGCTCCGGCCTGCCGACCGCGGAGAACACCCACAACGTGGTCCAGCGCGTCGACCCCGAGGCCCGGGTCGTCTACGTGGACAACGACCCGATGGTGCTGGCCCACGGCCGCGCGCTGCTCGCGGGCAACGAGAGGGTCGCGGTGGTCGAGGCGGACATCTTCGAGCCGGAGGCCCTGCTGAGCGACGAGGCCGTGCGCTCCGCGCTGGACTGGACCCGGCCGGTCGCGCTGCTGCAGATGG
>NZ_JBSGEL010000061.1:0-46076 GCF_053602875.1 Kitasatospora sp. NPDC004289
GCGCGAGGAACTGCGCGCGGGGGAACGGCAGCACCTGCAACTGGCTGACGGAGCCTCAGTTGCAGGTACGCCGCCTTCCGATTCGCGCAGTTCCTCGCGCCCCTGCGGGGCACGTCCCGGCGCGTGCCCGGGGACGCCGAAGGCCCCTCCGCCCACCCGGGCGAAGGGGCCCTGCCGATCAGCCGTCAGAGCGAGGCGGCGGCGGCCGTGATGGCCGAGGCGTAGGTGCTCACCTGGGTGTAGACGCCCGGCTTGCCGGGCCGCGCGCAGCCCTCGCCCCAGCTGGTGATGCCGACCTGGATCCAGTTGTTGGCCGAGTCCCGGCGGAACATCGGGCCGCCCGAGTCCCCCTGACAGGTGTCCACCCCGCCGCTGGCCAGGTTGCCCGCGCAGAGCGAGGCCGCCGTGACCAGGCCGGGGTAGGCCGAGGCGCAGCTGGCGTCGCTGACGAACGGCACGTTGGCCTTGAGCAGGTAGCGCTGCTGCGCCCCGCCCTCGCTCGCCGCGCCCCAGCCGGCCACCGTGAAGGTGCCGCTGTCGTAGGCGGTGGTGGAGGCGATCGGCAGGGTCGTGACGGAGGCAGGCACCGCCGAGGCGAGCTTGATCAGGGCCCAGTCCTTGCCGTTCTCCGCACCGGTGTAGCCGGGGGCCCGGTACACCTTGGTGGACTTGATCTTCACGGCGCTCGCGCTCTGCAGGTCCACCACGCCGACGGTGGCGGTGATGCTGGTGGTGTTGCCGCTGGCGCCGACGCAGTGCGCGGCGGTCAGCACGACCTGCCGGGTGATCATCGCACCGCCGCAGCCCATCGACAGCCGGACCATGAACGGGAACTCGCCCTGCGCGGCCTTGGTGCCGCCGACCACGCTCGGCGTCACCTCCCCGGCCTGGGCGGGCAGCACCATGACACCGGTCGCCATCAGGGCACCGGCCGCGAGGGACGACCAACGGGCCAGTTGACGCTTCATCATCAGCCTCCGAAGTGGGGGGTCGGGAGGGCCCCAGCTTCCTTGTCGGAGCACGGTCAGCGGCAGGGGTGGGAGCCTGCCACCGCCGACTGGCAGGACCACCCGCCCCGACCCCCGGGAGTCCGCGCCCACGCTGGCGGGACCCTCGGCCCGGGAGGAGGATCGGCCCGTGGAGACCAACCAGCCCGCCGCCCCGGACCCGTCCGACGGCCTGCGCCTCGGTACCGCGCGGGGCCGTTGGGTGCTGGCCGCCACCGCGCTCGGCTCCGGCATGGCGATGCTCGACGGCACGGTGGTGAACGTCGCCCTGCCCCGGATCGGCGCCGACCTCGGCGCCTCGATGGCCGCGCTCCAGTGGACCGTCAACGCCTACCTGCTCACCCTGGCGGGCCTGATCCTGCTCGGCGGCTCCCTCGGTGACCGCTACGGCCGCCGCCGGGTCTTCCTGATCGGCGTGGTCTGGTTCACCGCCGCCTCCGCGCTCTGCGCCTTCGCCCCGAACGTCGGCCTGCTGATCGCCGCCCGTGCCCTCCAGGGCATCGGCGGCGCCCTGCTGACGCCGGGTTCGCTGGCCATGCTGCAGGCCTCCTTCCACCCCGACGACCGCTCCGGCGCGGTCGGCGTCTGGTCCGGCCTGGGCGGGGTCGGCGCGGCGGCCGGGCCGTTCCTCGGCGGCTGGCTGGTGGACGGGCCCGGCTGGCGCTGGGTCTTCCTGCTCAACCTGCCGCTGGCCGCCGTGGTGATCGCGGTGACGGCCCGTCACGTCCCGGAGACCAGGGACGAGTCCGCCACCGGCCGCTTCGACGTGCCCGGCGCGGTGCTCGCCGCGCTCTCGCTGGCCGGGATCACCTACGCGCTCACCGAGGCGGGCCGCGGCCCCTCCCTGCTGCTCGGCGCGGCCGGCGTGCTGCTGGGGGTGGCCTTCGTACTGGTCGAACGGCGCAGCGCCGAGCCGATGATGCCGCTGACGCTCTTCTCCTCCCGGCTGTTCTCCGCCGTCAACCTGGTCACGCTCTGCGTCTACGGCGCGTTCAGCGGCGTCTTCCTGCTGCTGATGGTGCAGCTGCAGACCGTCTCCGGCTTCACCCCGCTGACCGCCGGACTGGCCCTGCTGCCGATCACCCTGCTGATGCTGGCGTTCTCCGGCCGGGCCGGGCGCTTCGGCCACCGGGTCGGGCCGCGGCTGCCGCTGGTCATCGGTCCGCTGCTCTGCGCGGTCGGGGTCCTGCTGCTGCTCCGGGTCGGCCCGGGCGCCTCGTACTGGACGGACGTGCTGCCCGCCGTCACCGTGCTCGGCTCGGGCATGACGCTCCTGGTCGCCCCGCTCACCGCCACCGTGCTGGCCGCCGTCGAGGTCCGCCGCGCCGGCATCGCCAGCGGTGTGAACAACGCGGCCGCCCGCGCGGCCGGACTGCTGGCGGTGGCCGCCCTGCCCCCGCTCGCCGGGCTCACCGGCGACGCCTACCTCGACCCGGCCCGGGTGGACACGGCCTTCGGCACCGCGATGTACGCCTGCGCCGGCCTGCTCCTGCTGGGCGCCGTCCTCTCCGCCCTCACCGTCCCGCGCGCCGCGCTGGAGCCCGAGCACGAGATCGCCGAACCCACCTGCGAGTGGTACTGCGACGGCACCACCCCACCGCTCGACCGGCCCCCGTCCGGATAACCCCCGTGCATCCGGACGGGGGCGGTCCTCAGCTCCCCGTGAGCCGCTCCGATCGTCCCCCGGACGCCACCGAGCCGCATCCACCGACGAGTTGATCCCCCGTCGGTGCCGTACACCGGCGGGTTGAGTTCCGTGCACGACCGGTCCCCCCGGACAGCCGGTCACCCGGCCCCCCGATCAGCCGGCCAACGCTCCCGGCACCACCAGCCGCGCCTCGTAGGCGGCGATCACCGCCTGGGCCCGGCTGCGCAGGCCGAGCTTGGTCATCACCCGGTGCAGGTGGGTCTTGACGGTGGCTTCGCTCACCACCAGGCGGGCGGCGATCTCCTCGTTGGACAGGCCGCGGGCCACCCAGGTGAGCACCTCCCGCTCACGGCCCGTCAGCTGCTCCAGCTCCGGCCGCGCCCCCGCCGGTTCGGCACGCGGCGCGAACGCCTCCACCAGCCGCCTGGTCACCCCCGAGGCGAACAGCACGTCCCCGGCGGCGATGGTGGCGATGGCGGCCAGCAGCCGCTCCGGCGGGGTGTCCTTGAGCAGGAAGCCGCTCGCCCCGGCGCGCAGCGCGGCGTAGACGTACTCGTCCAGGTCGAAGGTGGTCAGCATGATCACGCACGGACGCTCCGCCGGAGCCTCCCCCGCGACCCCGGCCAGCAGCCGCTCGGTGGCGGTGATGCCGTTCATGCCCGGCATCCGGATGTCCATCAGCACCACCTCCGGCCGGTGCAGCGCGGCGGCGGCCAGCGCCCCCTCCCCGTCGCCGGCCTCCCAGACCGGCCCGAAGCCGGGGGCCGCCCGCAGCAGCGCCGCCACCCCCGCCCGGACCAGGTACTGGTCGTCCACCACCAGGACGCTCGTCACGGCCCCACCTCCGCCCACCCGACGTCAACTCCCCTGTCCCGTCGCGCCCTCCGCCGACGGGTCCGGCCGCACCGGCAGCACGAGGCGCACCTCGAAGCCCCCGTCCCCGGTCTCCCCCGCCGACAGTTCGCCGCCACTGATCCTGGCCCGTTCGCGCAGTCCGATCAACCCGTGGCCCGCCTCCTCCACCGGGCCGGACGCACCGCGCTCCCCGTCCCCGGCGTTGCGCACCGTCACCCGCAGCCACCCCGGGCTCTGCGCCACCACCACCTCGGTGGTCGCTCCCCCGGCGTGCTCGTCCACGTTCGCCAGCGCCTCCTGCACCGTCCGGTACGCACACAGCTCGACCCCGGGCGACAGCGGGCCCGTCCGCCCCTCCTGCCGGTAGTCCACCCGCGCCCCGGCCCGCACCGAGCGCTCCACCAGCGCGGCGATCTCGGCCAGCCCGGGCAGCGCGTCCAACGGCGGCCCCGACGCGCTCCCGGCCGGGCCGTCCTGCCCCTCCCTCAGCGCACCGGTCAGCGTCCGCAGCTCCGCCAGCACCTCGTGGCTGACCCCCCGGATGGTGTCCACCGCCTGCCGCGCCGCGGCCGGATCGGAGCTGAACACGTACCCGGCCAGCCCCGCCTGCACCGAGATCACCGCCATGTGATGGGCGATCAGGTCGTGCAGCTCACCGGCGATCCTGATCCGCTCGTCCACCACCGCCCGCCGCGCCCGGTCCTCCTGCTCCCGCGCCGAACGGGCCGCCCGCAGCAGCTCCGCCTGCCGCTCGGCCGCCCGGCGCATCGAGAATCCGATCAACGCCCCCGCCGGCGGCGCCAGCAGCGCCTGCGCCACCACCACCCCGGGCGCCAGGCCGCCCGCGATCCCGCTCTGCACCATCACCGCCATGGTGAGCGCCAGCGCCGGGACGGCCGTGCGCCAGGGCCGCAGCTCGCAGACCACCAGCAGGGCGAGCAGGCCGCACCACCAGTTCACCGACGGCTGGTAGCCGATGGTCAGGTACGCCGAGTACCCGAGGTTCGAGAGCACCACCGCCGCGAACGGGTAGCGGCCGCAGACCGCCAACGGCGCGGCGGACCCGACGGTCAGCAGGTACGCCCACGCGTCGAACTCCCGCGAGCCCGGCGGCCGGTACCCGCTCCCCACCACACACCCGCCGACCGCGAACGCCACGGCCGCCGACACCTCCAGCCCCCGCCGCCCGCCCACCGTCCGCCACCGCACCGCACGGAGGTTAACCGCCCCTCACGGCCCCGTCGTCAACCCCACGGTTGATCCGGCGCCGAGTGCGGCCGAAGGCCCCCCGGGGGCGCGAGGCTCTGCTGATCTGCGGCTCCGCCGCGGGGCGCGCCGGGGAACGGCAGCACCTGCAACTGACTGACGGAGCCTCAGTTGCAGGTGAGCCGCCTCCCGGAGCGCGCAGTTCCCCGCGCCCCCGGGATCACCGATTGGCTACAGGATGTCCCCCGGCGCGTACTTGGCGGCCGCCGGGTACGCCGTGGCGACGGCCTCGATGCGGCGCACCAGCTCGGCGACCTGCGCCCCCGCCGCCCCCGTGAAGGAGAGCCGGTCGGCGAGCAGCGCGTCCAGACCCGCCCGGTCGAGCGGGATCCGCTCGTCCGCGGCCAGCTTGTCGAGCAGCGCGTTCTCCCGCGCCCCCTCCCGCATGGCCAGCGCCGAGGCGACCGCGTGCTCCTTGATGACCTCGTGCGCGGTCTCCCGGCCGACGCCCGCCCGCACCGCGCCCATCAGGACCTTGGTGGTGGCCAGGAACGGCAGGTACCGGTCCAGCTCGGCCTCGATCACGGCCGGGAACGCGCCGAACTCGTCGAGCACCGTCAGGAAGGTCTCCAGCAGCCCGTCGAAGGCGAAGAACGCGTCCGGCAGCGCGACCCGGCGCACGACCGAGCAGGAGACGTCGCCCTCGTTCCACTGGTCGCCGCCGAGCTCGGCGGTCATCGAGGCGTAGCCGCGCAGGATCACCGCGAGGCCGTTGACGCGCTCGCAGGAGCGGGTGTTCATCTTGTGCGGCATCGCGGAGGAGCCGACCTGGCCGGCCTTGAAGCCCTCGGTGACCAGCTCGTGGCCGGCCATCAGGCGGATGGTCTTGGCCAGGCTGGAGGGGCCGGCGGCGAGCTGCACCAGGGCGGTGACCACCTCGAAGTCCAGCGAGCGCGGGTAGACCTGGCCGACGCTGGTGAAGACGTTCTCGAAGCCGAGGTGGGTGGCGACCCGCTGCTCCAGCTCGGCCAGCTTCTCGGCGTCGCCGCCGAGCAGGTCGAGCATGTCCTGGGCGGTGCCGACCGGGCCCTTGATCCCGCGCAGCGGGTAACGGGCGATCAGCTCCTCCAGCCGCGCGAAGGCGACCAGCAGCTCGTCGGCGATCGAGGCGAACCGCTTGCCGAGGGTGGTGGCCTGGGCGGCGACGTTGTGCGAACGGCCGGCCATGACCAGCTCGCCGTACTGGGCGGAGAGGGCGCCGAGGCGGACCAGGACGGCCACCGTGCGGTCCCGGACGTGCTCCAGGGACTGGCGGATCTGGAGCTGCTCGACGTTCTCGGTCAGGTCCCGGGACGTCATGCCCTTGTGGATCTGCTCGTGCCCGGCGAGCTCGCTGAACTCCTCGATGCGGGCCTTCACGTCGTGGCGGGTGATCCGCTCACGGGCGGCGATGGAGCCGAGGTCGACCTGGTCGATGACGCGCTCGTAGTCGGCGACGGCGGTCTCGGGCACCTCGATGCCGAGGTCCTGCTGGGCCTTCAGGACGGCGAGCCACAGGTGGCGCTCGAGGACCACCTTGTGCTCGGGGGACCAGAGCTGGGCCAGGGTCGCCGAGGCGTACCGGGAGGCCAGGACATTGGGGATCTGGGGCTTCGCGCTCACGCTTCGCAAGCCTAACAGTCGAGGTGGGAGCCGTTGGCAGCGGCTCGGGCAAGGGACTTGACTACGCGCGTAGCTCCGTGCTGGGGGCGGCACCCAGCCCCGCGAAGAGCAGCTCGAACAGGTGGTCCCGCCGCCGGGCCAGCTGCTCCGACTGCCCGCTCACCCACCCCAGCGCGTTGCTCAGCGCGTACAGGTCCAGCGGCGTCACGTCGCTCCGCACGGCCCCGGCCCGCTGCGCCCGCTCCAGCAGCCGCCCGGCCGCCTCCCGCATGGCCAGGCAGTCCGCGTGCAGCGGCGATCCGACGTCCCCCAGCGTGGCCACCAGGGTGGCCGGCAGCCCCTGGTACGCACCCGCCTCCCGGGTGAACTCGTACAGCCACTCCCGCAGCGCCAGCTCCGGCGCCGGCCCTCCCCCGGCCAGCCCGTCGGCCCGCTCGGCCAGCGCGCGGAAGCGCCGGTGCAGCAGCGCCTCCAGCAGCGCCTCCCGGGTGGGGAAGTGCCGGTACAGGGTGCCCAGCCCGACCTCGGCCCGGCGGGCGACGTCCCGCAGCGAGGCCTGGGTGCCCTGCTCGGCGACCACCTCGGCGGCCACCTCCAGCAGCCGTTCGCGGTTGCGCACGGCGTCGGCGCGCGGTGCGCGCGGCGACTGACCCGACGAGGGCTCAGCAGGCATGAGCGGTCCACCCTTTGACATCCGGAGCACTGCTCCGTTTCAATTTCCGGAGCAGTGCTCCGCATCTTACCGAGCCCTGCCGCTCCGTCATTCCCAGGGAGGGGACATGGCCGTGCCCACCATGCACGCGATCCGCATCACCGAGTTCGGCGGCCCCGAACAGCTCGCCTGGACCGAGCTCCCCCGGCCGGTGCCCGGCCCCGGCGAGGTCCTGGTCCGGGTCCGCGCCGCGGGCTACAACCCGGCCGACATGCACGTCCGCGAGGGCTTCCGCAAGGTCCCCGAGCCGATGCGGCCGCACTGGCCGCTCCCGGTGGTCCCGGGCTCGGACCTCTCCGGCACGGTGGCCGCGCTCGGCCCCGGGGTGACGCGCTGGGACATCGGCGACGAGGTGTTCGGGCTGGTGAACTTCCCCGGCCGGGGCGCCGCCTACGCCGAGTACGCCACCGCCCCCGCCGACCACCTGGCCCGCAAGCCCGCCACCCTCGACCACCTCACCGCGGCGGGCGTTCCGCTGGCCGGGCTGACGGTGCACCAGTTCCTCTTCGAACACCTGGCCGAGCACGTCCGGGGCACCGTGCTGGTGAACGGCGCGGCCGGCGGGGTGGGCCACCTCGCCGTGCAGCTGGCCCGGGCGGCCGGGGCCGAGCGGGTGGTCGCGGTGGCCTCCGGGCGGCACCGGGAGTACCTGGAGGGGCTGGGCGTGGACCTCTTCGTGGACCGCCTGGCCGGCCCGGTCGCGGCCGCGGTCCGCGGTGCGGACTTCGTCCTCGACACCGTCGGCGGCCCGCAGGCGCACCTGCTGCTGGACGCGCTGCGCCCCGGTGGTGCGCTCTGCTCCGTCTACCTGGCCGACCAGCGCCCGGAGCGCGCCGCCGACCTGGGCATCACGCTGGCCCCGTTCCTCCAGGTCCGCTCCGACGGCGCCGGCCTGGCCGAGCTCGCCCGCCGGATCGACGCCGGGGAGCTCACCCCCGCGGTCGACTCCGTCTTCCCGCTCCGGGAGGCGGCCGCCGCGCACGAGCGCGCCGCGCGGGGCCACCTCCGGGGCAAGATCGTGCTCACCGTCGACTGACGGCGGCCCACCCGGCCGGTCAGAGGCCGGACTTGACCTTCACCATCTCGTTGCGCACGTGCTGGAGCAGCGCCCTGGTCTCGTCGTCCAACCAGGCCGGCGGGGCGGCGATCCGCGCGTTCAGCTCCTGGATCCAGCCGATCCGGCGGTTGGGGTCGGCGTACTCGGCCACCAGCTCGGCCGCGTAGATGTGCACGTTGGCGTAGTTGAGGCCGTTGAGCAGCGCGGTGGTCAGGGCGGTGTTGGTCGCGGCGGTGCCGACCGCCGCGCTGTTCGACTTCTCGGCCGGCACCCAGTTGGCCAGACCGCGTACGCCCTCCGGCTCGACCACCATGGTCAGCGCGTTGGCGAACTGCTTGCCGTGCGCGCTCGGCGTCGTCCACCGGGTGTGCCAGTCCTGGCCGGCGAGCGCGCCGTAGGCCTGGAAGTAGCCCAGGTGGGCGGCGTTGCCGGCCGAGTTCTCCGCGCTGCGCGCGTAGTTCTCCAGGGTCAGGTAGTCGGTGCCGTCGATCGCCACCACCCCGCCCCAGTGGAAGCCCCAGACCCGGCGGTTCAGGAGCACCAGGTGGTCGAGCTGGCGGTTGTGCGCGTAGTCGAAGACCTCCTCCCCGCTCGGCAGGTGCGGGTGCGCGGTGCCCAGCGAGACGCTGTACAGCCCCTGGCCGACGGCGGTCGGGCTCGCGTGCTGGTTGAGGCCGATGGCCTGGAGGTCGGCCGCGATGTTCGGTGCGTGCAGCACCCCGCCGTTGGCCAGGGTGTGCAGGTCCTCGCCGTAGTGACGGGCGATCAGGTCCCGGGCCGCGTCCCGGGCGGGGGCGGCGGCGGGCAGGTCGGCCAGCGGCGCGGCCCGCACCAGGTGGTTGGCCAGGTGGTAGTCGCCGAAGACCGTCCGCTCGGTCGCGTTGCTGCCCAGGAAGGGCTTGCGGCCCAGCACCGGCCTGGGCTGGAGCACCGAGCCGATGACGTTCTGCACCGCCACGTCGCAGTTCTCGGTCATGGTGACGCCGCCGGCGCTGGTGCGGGCGCTCAGGTTCGCCTGCCGCACCCGGACCAGCGTGGTGGTGGCCGCGGCGCCGGGCAGCGTGAAGACCACCGTCCGGGTCGGCTCGGCGAAGAGCTGGAACTCGGAGCCGGCCCGGGCCAGCGCCTTGTTCCACTGCGGCAGCTGCGCCGGGTCGGCGAAGAAGAACTTCGGCTGACGCCGGGTCAGGTCGGCGGCCTCGATCGCGAACCGGCCGTTCTGCGAGACCGCCAGCCGGGTGCCGGCCGGGGCCGCCACCAGGTTGGGCGCGCCCGCGCCGTTGCGGAAGGAGTAGCCGACGTACGCCGCCGGGTCCAGGACGAACTCCTGCGCGACCAGCGGGTGGCTGGTGGTGTAGGTCGGCGCCACGGCGCCCGGGCCGGCCAGGTTGTAGAGCAGCATCGCGAGGACCCCCCAAGGTCGGTGCGGTCCGCCCACCCCGGGCGGGCCCGGGGCCGCCCGCTCCCCCGTCCGGCCCCGGGGCCATTGGTAGCACCGGGACCACCGGTTACGGGCCGGTTCCCGGCGACTGCCGGGGGCGCACGGAGGGGCGGCCGGGGTCAGCCGAGGGGAGCCGACGGACCGTCAGCCGGTGAGCAGCGGGAGCACCTGGCGGCAGAGCCCGTCCAGGGCGGTCCGCTGCTCGGGGCTGAGCGAGGCGAAGGCCCGGTGCGCCTTGGCCATGTCGCGCTGGACCTGCTCCAGCACCTCCAGGCCCTTGTCCGTGATGGTGACGATCTTGACCCGGCGGTCCCCGGCCGAGGCCTCCCGGTGGGCCAGCCCGAGGCCCTCCAGTCGGTCGACGATGCCAGTGACGTTGGAGGCGTCACAGCCGAGCCGCCCGGCCAGCGCCCGCATCGGGACGGGCTCGCGCAGCGACTTGAGCGCCTTGGCCTGGGACGAGCTGAGCCCGTGCCGGGCGGCGGAGGCCGCGAAGTCCTGGAAGTAGGCGGTGCCGACGGCGGCGACCGCCTCCATCAGGTCCGCGGTGGAGGGAGGGGTGGTGGTGCCCATGCCGCAAGGGTACGCACAGTCGCTTGACATACTCCAGTTTCGAGCAGGTGAAGCACCTCTCCCCGGCTCAGAGCACCAGCTGCTCGAACAGCCTGCGCAGCTCCGCCTCCGGGTCCGCGGTCAGGCCGGTGTGCACGGGGCCGGGCTGCACCACCGCGCTGCGCGGCGCGGTCAGCCAGCGGAACCGCTGCCCGGGGCTGTCCTGGGCGGCCGGGCCGGCGGCCGCGCCGCCCTCGCAGACCGCCTCGAAGCCGTAGAGCGCGCGCCGGACCCCGGCCACGTCGGCCACCGGGTCCAGCGCCAGCAGCCGGCCCTGGTCCAGGTGGGTGCGGGCGGCCAGGTGGGAGCTGTGGCGGCAGTACAGCAGCACGCCGATGTTGACGAACTCGCCGCGCTCCACCCGGGGCACCGCCCGGATCACCGCGTACTCGTAGTCGTGCAGCTGCTCCGTCATCGGGGGGCCACCTCCGGGAGCCAGTCGCGCGGACCGGCCAGCCGGGCGGTCAGCTGGGCCAGGTACGCGGCGCGCACCTCGGCCGGGGAGTCGAAGCCGGGCTCGTCGGTGAGCCACTCCTCGGGGATCAGCGCCACCGCGCGCTCCACCGCCTCCTTCGCCAGCGGTGCCAACTCCTCGTCGGCCTCGGCCAGTTGTGGGGCGAAGGCGCGCAGCGCGTGGTCCGAGGCGTCGTACGGGCGGGCCACCCAGGAGGCGGCGCCGGCCCAGTGGTGGTGGAAGATCAGGCTCGCCCCGTGGTCGATCAGCCGCAGGCCGCCGGTGGCCACCAGCAGGTTGGGGTTGCGCCAGGAGCGGTCCACGTTGCCGATCAGGGCGTCGAACCAGAGCACCCGCCCGGCCAGCTCCGGGTCCACCTCGAAGCAGAGCGGGTCGAAGTTGAGCGCGCCGCTGACGAAGGCCATCCCGAGGTTGACCCCGCCGCTGGCCCGCATCTGGTCCTGGATCTGCACCTCGGGCTCGCTGCGCGCCAGCACCGGGTCCAGGTCGAGCCGCACCAGCTCGGGCACCGGGAGCCCTAGGCCGCGCCCCAGCTCCCCCGCGAGCACCTCGGCCACCAGGGCCTTGCGCCCCTGCGCCGCACCGGACCACTTGAGCACGTAGAGCCGCCGGTCGTCGCCCTCGACCAGACCGGGCATCGACCCGCCCTCGCGCAGGGGCGTCACGTACCGGACCGCCGTCACCTCTTGAAGCACGCGATCACCCTAGTGCCTCACCCGGTGGCAACCCGTCAGCCCCCGTGCGAGGGTGGCGAGCAGTTGTCCCGGCACGGCCCCTCGGACCGATCGGCCCACTCCACAGATAAGGACCGGACGATGGCACGACCTCGAATCCTGATCGTCGGCGGCGGTTTCGCCGGTCTGGAGTGCGCCCGCCGGCTGGAGCGCAAGCTCGCCCCCTCCGAGGCGGAGCTGACCCTGGTCACCCCGTTCAACTACCAGCTCTACCTGCCGCTGCTGCCGCACGTGGCGGCCGGCGTGCTCACCCCGCAGTCGGTGGCGATCTCGCTGCGGCGCACGCTGCGCCGCACCCACATCCTGCCCGGCGGGGCGATCGGGGTGGACCCGCGCTCCCGGGTCTGCGTGGTCCGCAAGATCACCGACGAGGTGGTGGCGGAGCAGTACGACTACCTGGTGCTGGCCCCCGGCAGCGTGACGCGGACCTTCGACATCCCCGGTCTGACCGACTACGCGCGCGGCATGAAGACCCTGGCCGAGGCGACGTACGTGCGCGACCACGTGATCGCCCAGCTGGACCTGGCCTCGGCCACCCTGGACCAGCACGAGCGCGAGTCCCGGCTGCAGTTCGTGGTGGTCGGCGGCGGCTACGCGGGCACCGAGACCGCCGCCTGCCTGCAGCGGCTGACCACGGCGGCCAGCAAGCGCTACCCCCGGCTGGACCCGCGGCTGATCAAGTGGCACCTGATCGACATCGCCCCGAAGCTGATGCCCGAGCTCGGCGACAAGCTCGGCACCAGTGCGATGGAGGTGCTCCGGGACCGCGGCGTAGACGTCTCGCTCGGCGTCTCGGTGGCCGAGGTGGGCGCCGAGACGGTCAAGTTCACCGACGGCCGGGTGCTGCCCTGCCGCACCCTGATCTGGACGGCCGGCGTGGCGGCCAGCCCGCTGATCGGCACCCTGGACGCCGAGACGGTGCGCGGCCGGGTGGCCGTCACCGCCGAGATGCGGGTGCCGCAGTTCGAGAACGTCTTCGCGCTCGGCGACGCGGCGGCCGTGCCGGACCTGGCCAAGGGCGACGGCGCGGTCTGCCCGCCCACCGCCCAGCACTCGGCCCGGCAGGGCAAGAAGGTGGCCGACAACCTGGTCGCCGCGCTCCGCAACCAGCCGCTGGAGCCGTACTACCACAAGGACCTCGGCCTGGTGGTCGACCTCGGCGGCAAGGACGCCGTCTCCAAGCCGGTGGGCGTCGAACTCCGGGGCGTCCCGGCCCAGTTGGTGGCCCGCGGCTACCACATGATGGCGATGCGGACCAACGCCGCCAAGTTCCGGGTCGGCGCCAACTGGCTGCTCAACGCGACCGCCGGCGACGACTTCGTCCGCACCGGCTTCCTGGCCCGCCAGCCCGCCCGGCTGCGCGACTTCGAGTACACCGACGCGTACCTGACGAAGGACCAGGTCCGCGAGCACGCCCAGGCCCTGCTGGCCAAGGGCTGACCGCGGCCCGGTCCCCGAAGGCCCCGACGGAGCCCCCGCGCCGCACGCGCGGGGGCTCCGTCGCGTCTCAACGGGCCGTCAGGTACATCCCGTTGGCGTCCTGCCCGGCGGTGTTGCGGCAGGACTGGTCACCGCTCTTCGCCCAGAGCAGGGTCAGGCAGCGGCCGAGCGCCAGCTGGCCGTAGTAGTTCGGGTGCATGGACTCCCGGGTGTCGCCCTGGGAGGCCGACAGGCCGGCGTCCACGAACCGCGCCCACTCACTGGTGGTGGCGCTCGGCGCGGAGGTCGAGCTCGCCTGCCTGGTCGCCTTGGAGCAGACCTCGCGGCCGGCCAGCATGTCCCGCAGATCCAGGAACTGCACGCCCTTCGCCTTGGCCACCTTGGCCAGCTCGTCGGAGATCTGCGGCACCAGCGAGGAGCGCGCCCAGTCGGCGTCCCCGTTCCAGAACGGGCAGCCGCCGGTGTCGGCGCGGCTCCAGCCGCTCTCGGAGTAGCGCATGTCGGCGCCGCGCGGGATCGGCGAGGGGTAGGACTGGAGCACGATCCGGTACGAGGACGAGGCGTACCCGGCGCCCGCCATCACCGCGCGGATCTCGTCGATCGACTTGCCGACGCCCGCCATCGCGGCCGGCATCCGGGAGTCCACCGCGTCCTGCTGGTCGTCGTGGCAGTACGAGTACCAGATCAGGTAGTCCTTGACGCAGGTCTCGATCACGTCGGCGAAGCCGAGGTCGTTGCCCCCGACGGAGAGCGTGATGAGCTTGACGTCGTTGGCCGCCGCCACCGCCGCGAGCTGGTCGGCCTGCGGGGCCTCGCCCTTGTACGCCTGGCCGCCGTTGCTCGCCCGGAAGACGTTCTGGGTGGTGGCGCCCGAGCAGGCCAGGTTGATCTGGGCCTGCGCGATGCCGGAGGCGCTGCGCACCTCGGCGGAGTCGGAGCGGTCGCAGCCGTTGGCGTAGCTGCTCCCGTAGGCCCGGGCGGGGTCGTAGGCGCTGCCGGTCCAGGCCCGGTCGGTGCCCGCACGGCTCCCCGAGGTGGTGACGCTGTTGCCCTTCCAGCGTCCGGCCTCGCCGGAGATGTAGCTGTCCCCCATCGAGACGGAGGCGGTGGGGCCGGTGGCCGCCTGCGCGGGGGTGGTGAGGGCCAGCAGCGGGAGGGTGAGAGTGGCTGCGGCCAAGAGACGCACGGCGGTTCTGATGCTTCGACAGTTTTCGAGCACGGCGAAACTCCTGCGAACGGCCTCCCGAAAGGTGGGGTGGGGAGGCGCTTGTGAGGGTGTACCGCCGGCCGGTGGCGCGATGAATGTGACATGCCCACCGTTGTTACCGCTAGGTATCCGACAGGAGTTTCTTGGACGACCTACGAACCGCTCCCGCAGGTGACAGACCGACCGCACACGGTCCGTCACCTGCGTCTCTCCCGTCGCCCCCTCACACCAGCCGCGACCCCGCCCGCCCCGGCAGCAGCACCGCCGCCAGGTCCGCCGCCAGCGCCGGGGCCTCCGCCTCGGGCAGCGCCGCGACGGTGAACCGGATGGCCGGCGGGGACTGGATCCGGTACCGGGCGCCCGGCGCGGCCACCCAGCCGCGCTGGGCCATCGCGGCGATCGCCCCGGCCTCCTCGGCCACCGGCACCCAGACGTTCAGCCCGCTCGCCCCGTGCGCGGCGATGCCGTGCGCGGCCAGCGCGGCCAGCAGGGCGTCACGGCGGGCCTGGTAGACCTCGGCCACCCCGGCGGCCGCGCCGGAGCGCCAGAGCTCGGCCACGGTGCGCTGGAGCAGCAGGGAGACCCAGCCCGAGTCCAGCCGCTGACGGCCCAGCACCCGGCCCACCGTCCCCGCGTCGCCCATCACCGTCGCCAGCCGCAGGTCGGGCCCGTAGGCCTTGGCCGCCGAGCGGACCACAGCCCAGGCCTCGGTGACCCCGGCCAGCGACTGGTGGGCCTGGGTGACGATGCCGTGCCCGTGGTCGTCGGCGATCACCAGCACCTCGGGGTGTCGGGCCAGCACCTCGCGCAGCGCGGCGGCCCGCCCAGGGGTCAGCGCGGCGCCGGTCGGGTTCTGCGCCCGGACGGTGACCACCACGGCGCGGGCCCCCGCCGCCAGCGCGGCGGCCAGCGAGTCCGGCAGCGGTCCCTCGTCGTCCAGCCGCACGGGGGCCGGGCGCAGCCCGAGGGCCGGCAGCTGGTCGATCAGGCTGCCCCAGCCCGGATCCTCGATGGCCACCGAATCCCCGGGCCGCAGGCGGGAGTTGAGGATCCGTCCGATCGCGTCCAGGGCGCCGGAGCAGACCGCCAACTCGCCGTCCGGCACCCCGTCGGCCAGGAAGCCGGCCCGGGCCAGGGCGAGCAGCGCCGGGTCGGCCACCGGGTGCCCGTAGAGGGTGGGGGCGGCGTCGGCGGCAGCCGCGGCCACCGCGAGGGCGGGGGCCAGCGGGGGCAGCAGGGCGGGGTCGGGGTTCCCCGCCGCCAGGTCACGGGCGCCGGGGGGCACCGGGACGGGGATCTGGTCGCGCGGGGTGGTGACGGGGCGGGGCAGCACCCGGCTGCCCTTGCGCCCGGCGGTCTCGATCACACCCCGGTCCCGCAGCAGACGGTAGGCGGCGGCCACCGTGTTGGGGTTGACGCCGAGCTCCACGGCCAGGTCGCGGAGCGCCGGGAGGGCCGAACCGGGCTGCAACTGCCCATCGTTGACGGCCCGTTCGACGTCGGCCGCGATCTCACTGGCACGCCGTCCCTTGATCGTATAGTCTCCTAGCACAAAGCAGATTATGCACTAGTACATAGAGGTTGTCATGTCGGACGCGCCCAGTTACACCCGGAACGCCCGCACCACCCCGACCCGCTACCGCGACCGCGCCACCTGGGAGCAGGACGCGATCCACGCGATCCTGGACGCCGCCTGGGTCTGCCACCTCGGCTTCGTGGTGGACGGCGCGCCCGTCGTCCTGCCCACCATCTTCGCCCGGGTCGGCGACCGCCTGTACGTCCACGGCTCCACCGGCAGCCGCCCGATGCGCGGCGCCTCCGACGAGCAGGGCATGCCGGTCTGCGTCACCGTCACGCACGTGGACGGCCTGGTGCTCACCAAGTCCGCCTTCAACCACTCCGTCAACTACCGCTCCGTGGTGGCCCACGGCACCGCCCACCAGGTCACCGACCCCGAGGAGCTGGCCGTCGCACTGGACGCACTGGTGGACCACGCCGTCCCCGGCCGCTCCGGCGAGACCCGCCGGGCCAACCCCAAGGAGCTGGCGAAGACCGCGGTGATCCGGCTGGTCCTGGACGAGGTCTCGGCCAAGACCCGGGCCGCCGGCGCGGGCGACGACGAGGCCGACCTCGACCTGCCGTACTGGGCCGGCGTGGTACCCGTCGCCCCCGTGTACGGCACCCCCGAGCCGCACCCCTCCACCACCGTCCCGCTCCCGGAGAACCTCCGGGCGCTCACCGCCTGAGGAGGCCACCGTGCTGATCCGTTCCTGGGACCGCGGCGAGGAGCAGGAGTGGCGCGCATGGCTGGCCGCCGGCCGCGACTTCGGCCTGCTGGCCGCCAACGGGCCCGACGGCCGCGGCCCCGTGCTGGTGCCGACGCACTTCCTGCTGGACGGCGACACCATCCTGCTCCACCTGGCCAAGCCCAACCCCTTCTGGTCCGCGATCGCCGCCGACCCGAAGGTCACCCTGGCCGTCACCGACGATTACGCCTACGCCGCCGGGCAGTGGCGGGCCGCCCCGCACGTGCCGACCAGCTACTACGCCTCGGTGCACTTCTCCTGCACCGCCGAGCCGGTGGACGACGCGGCGGGCAAGGCGGAGATCCTCAACCGCCAGCTCGCGCACTTCGAGCCGGACTGGCCCGGCGGGGCGGTGACGCCCGGTCAGGCCCCGTACAGCGGGCAGCTCTCCGGCCTGCGCGGCCTGCGGCTGGCCGTCGACCGGGTGGACGCCAAGTTCAAGTACGACGACAAGAAGCCGGACGCCGAGCAGGCCGCGGTGGCACCCCACCTGACCGGCCGGGACGCGGGCGCCCGGGAGCAGCTGCTGCGCCGCAACGCCCGGCGCAGCGGGGGCTGCCCCGTCTGAGCCGCGCGAACGGGGGTAGGCGCCGGGGGCCGGACGGGTGGCGGAGAAATGCGACATTCCATCAGATGCACCTCGTACCATGCGATATGACGCACCGGCTGATGGAATGGATGACGATTCCTGTCCGTCCGGCCCCGGGAGCGCGCCCTGTCCACCACCCCTGCGACCAAGCCGAGCGGCGACGCCCACCTCGGCCACGTGGTCTTCATCTCGGCGGCCGCCGCGATGGGCGGCTTCCTCTTCGGCTACGACAGCGCCGTCATCAACGGCGCGGTGACGGGCATCCAGAAGCACTTCGAGGTCGGCAACGGCGAGACCGCCTTCGTGGTCGCCATCGCCCTGCTCGGCTCGGCGGCGGGCGCCGTCATCGCCGGCCGGCTCGCCGACCACCTGGGCCGCATCCGCACCATGCTGCTGGCCGCGGTGCTCTTCGCGATCAGCGGCGTCGGCTCGATGTTCCCGCCCAACATCGAGATGCTCGGCTTCTGGCGGGTGATCGGCGGCATCGCCATCGGCATCGCCTCGGTCATCGCCCCCACCTACATCGCCGAGGTCGCCCCCACCGCCTACCGGGGCCGCCTCGCCTCCTTCCAGCAGCTGGCCATCGTGCTCGGCATCACCGTCTCCCAGCTCGCCAACTGGGCGCTCAACGAGGCCGCCGGCGGCGAGTCCACCGGCCACCTCGGCGGCGTCCAGGCCTGGCAGTGGATGCTCGGCGTGGAGGCGATCCCGGCCATCGTCTACGGCCTGATGGCCCTCGCCATCCCGGAGTCCCCGCGCTTCCTGATCGCCGACCGCCGGGAGGACCAGGCCCGCAAGGTGCTGCTCGAGGTCGAGGGCCCGGACGTCGACCTGGACGCCCGGATCGCCGAGATCCGCTCCGTCCTCGACACCTCGCACAAGCCGCGCCTGAAGGACCTCCTCGGCGGCCGCTTCGGCCTGCTGCCGATCGTCTGGATCGGCATCGGCGCCTCGGTCTTCCAGCAGTTCGTCGGCATCAACGTGATCTTCTACTACTCCTCCTTCCTCTGGCAGTCGGTGGGCATCGACGAGTCCAACTCCCTGCTGATCTCGCTCTCCACCTCGATCGTCAACGTGGTCGGCACCGTCATCGCCATCGCCCTGGTCGACCGGATCGGCCGCAAGCCGCTCGCCCTGGCCGGCTCCGTCGGCATGGCCGCCGCCCTCGCCACCGCCGCCTGGGCCTTCTCCTACCGGCACGGCACCGGCGACACCGCCACCCTCGACGACACCCACGCCACCGTGGCCCTGGTCGCCGCCCACGTCTTCGTGCTCTGCTTCGCCTTCTCCTGGGGCGTGGTGGTCTGGGTGCTGCTCGGCGAGATGTTCCCCAACCGGATCCGGGCCCTGGCCCTCTCGGTGGCCGCCTCCGCCCAGTGGATCGCCAACTGGGCGATCACCGTCACCTTCCCGAACCTCTCGGACTGGAACCTCTCCGCCACGTACGTCATCTACGCGGCCTTCGCCCTGCTCTCGATCCCCTTCGTGGCGTTCTGCATCAAGGAGACCAAGGGCAAGGCACTGGAGGAGATGGGCTGAGTGGACGTCACCCTGCCCGCCGCCGGGCTCGGCCCCGGAGTGCTGCTGCTCCCCGAGCCCGGCGCCGACCCCACCGAGCTGGTCGACCGCCTCCTCGCCGAGGGCTTCGCCGTCCTCACCGGCCCGGCCGACCCCGACGCGCTCCGGACCCTCTCCGACGACCGCCTGGTCGGCGACGCCGTCGGCATCGTCGGCCTCGGCCCCGGCGGGGGCCACGCCCTCGAACTGGCCACCGCCCTCGGCGACCGCGTCGCCGCCGTGGTCCCCTGCTACGGCCTCCCCGCCGACCCCGACTTCTCCTACCTCGGCCTCACCGCCCACGTCCTCGGCCACTTCGCCGAGTCCGACCCCACCGTCCCGCCCGCCGCCGTCGACGAAGCCGCCATCCGCCTCGGCGAAGCCACCGACGTCCGCCCCGAGCTGCACTTCTACCCCACCACCCACGGCTTCATGACGGACCACCAGGACGACCTCCAAGCCACCGTCGCCTGGCAACGCACCCTCACCTTCCTCTGGGCCCACCTCGGCTGAGGGCTGCGCCTCGGGGCCGAAGGCCCCAGGGGGCGCGAGGCTCTGCTGATATGCGGCTCCGCCGCGCGGGCGCGAATCGGAAGGCGGCCCACCGCAGGATCGGGGCACGTCAGCCAGTTGCACGTGTTGCCGTTCCCCAGCGCGCAGTTCCCCGCGCCCCCGGCCTCACCACTCGCCCGGGCCTCCCTCCGGACTCGCGCCCACGCGGCGGAGCCGCATATCAGCAGAGCCTCGCGCCCCCGGCGGCGTAGCCGATAACCAGGTGACACCCCGCTGGGCAGCAGCCATAGTCTCCCGGTGAAGACCCGTCGTTTCTCCTGGGCGAGCCGCAACTACCGCGTCCAGACCGCCGCCACCGTGATCGCCGGCCTCGGCAACGCCGGAGCCCCGATCGCCACCGCCTTCGCCGTCCTCGACCTCGGCGGCGGAGCCACGGCCGTCGGCCTGGTGACGGGCGCCCACCTCGCCTCGATGGTGGTCTTCCTGCTGATCGGCGGAGCCCTCGCCGACCGCCTCCCCCGCCACCACGTGATGGTCGGCGCCAACCTCTTCAACGCCGCCTCCCAGGCCCTGCTCGCCGTGCTCGTCCTCACCGGCACCGCCCAGCTCTGGCAGCTGATCGCCCTCTCCGCCGCCGGCGGCGCGGGCCAGGCCTTCTACGCCCCCGCCTCCGAGGGCATGATCATGGAGTCGGTGGCCGAGGAGCACGCCTCCCGCGCCTTCGCCGTCTTCCGGATGGCCCTGAACGGCAGTCAGATCGCCGGCGCGGCCCTGGGCGGCGTCCTGGTCACCGCGATCGGCCCCGGCTGGGTGCTGGCCGTGGACGCGGCCGGCTTCACCCTCGCCGCCGCCCTGCGCCTGCTCCTGGACCTCGACGCCCCGACCACCCCGGCGGAGCAGGGCGGCATGGTGCAGGCCCTGCGCGAGGGCTGGCGCGAGTTCGCCTCCCGGCGCTGGCTCTGGGTGGTGGTGCTGCAGTTCTCCCTGGTCGGTGCCTGCCTCGGCGCGGTCGAGTCCGTCTACGGGCCCGTCATCGCCAAGGAGCGCCTCGGCGGGGCGGACGCCTGGGGCCTGGCGCTCGCCGCCTTCTCGGCCGGGCTGTTCCTCTCCGGCTTCCTGATGGTCCGTTGGCAGCCCGCCCGCATCCTGCTCGCCGGCAACCACGGCGTCTTCCTGTTCGCGGCCCCCGCCTACGCCCTGGTGCTGGAGGCGCCGCTGTGGCTGCTCTGCGCCGCGATGTTCACCAGCGGCCTCGGCGTCACCGTCTTCGGCGTCAACTGGATGATCGCGCTCCAGCAGGAGATCCCCTCCGAGCTGTTCTCCCGGGTCTCCGCCTACGACTACTTCGGCTCGATCGCCCTGGCCCCGGTCGGCACCGCGCTGGCCGGCCCGGCCGCCTCCCTGCTCGGCATGCGCAACGCCCTCTGGCTCTGCGCCCTCGCGATGACCGTCCTCGCCGTGGCCGTGCTCGCCGAGTCCCAGGTCCGCACCCTGCGCCGCAAGGCCGTCACCCCCGTTGCCTCCCCCACCCCCACCGAACCGGAACGACCGGCCGTCACTTCCGCCTGACGGAGCGCAACCGTCCCCGGGCCTCGTTCGTCCGACCATGTGACAGGAGTCACCTGGGGGAGCCGACTTGCCGAAGCCACTGCTGTTCCTGGACGTCGACGGCGTCCTCAACCCCGTCTGCCCGCACCCGGACGCGGACTTCGACACCCACACGCTGTTCGGCTACGCCGTGCTGCTCTCGGCCCGCCACGGCGACTGGCTGCGCGAGCTCGCGGGCACCTACGAGCTCTGCTGGGCCACCACCTGGGAGGACCACGCCAACGAGCACATCGCCCCGGTGCTCGGCCTCCCCCAGCTCCCGGTGGTGCACTTCTCCGGGTACGTGGCGCAGCCCGACGACCCCAAGGTGCCGGTGCTCGACCTGATAGCGGCCCACAAGTGGGCCCCGCTGCTGCGCTACGCCGCCGGCCGCCCGTTCGCCTGGGTCGACGACGTGATCCCCGGCTCGCTGACCCGCCGGTCCGTCCTGCGGCGGGACAGGCTGCTGCTGCGGATCGACCCGGGCCAGGGCCTGGAGCGCCACCACGTGGACCGCCTGCTGCGCCGCCCGCCGGTCGCCCAGCGGCTCGGGCTGTCCTGTGCCTGACGGGGCGTCAGCCGGTCGGCAGCCAGCTCACGTGCCCGGCCAGCAGCGCGTACCCGACGAAGGCCACCGTGTCGATCAGCGCGTGCGCGACCACCAGCGGCATCACCCGGCCCCACCGCCGGTACAGCAGGCAGAAGACCACGCCCATCACGATGTTGCCGACCAGCCCGCCGACGCCCTGGTACAGGTGGTACGAGCCGCGCAGCAGCGAGCTGGTGACCACGATCGCCGGCCAGCTCCACCCCAGCTGCCCCAGCCGGCGCAGCAGGAAGCCCAGCACGATCACCTCCTCGGCGATCGAGTTCTCCCAGGCGGAGGCGATCAGCACCGGCACCCGCCACCACACCTCGGGCAGCCCGGACGGGGCCACCGTGAGGTTGAACCCGGCGGCCTGGGAGGCCAGGTAGAGCAGCAGCCCGGAGCCGCCGATCGCGGCGGCCACCGCCGTGCCGCGGCCGAAGTCCCGCAGCTTCTCCCGCAGGTCGAAGCCGAGCACCCGCAGCGAGACGCCCTCGCGCACCAGCAGGTAGCCGACCAGCACCACCGGCATCAGGCCGCGCCCGATGTAGTAGAGCTGCCAGGCCAGGTCCAGCCAGGGGCGGCCGGGGGCGCGCGAGCCGTTCAGGGTGGCGACCTGCTTGCCCAGCTCGGCCGGCTCGGTGAGGGAGCCCACGAAGCTGATCAGGGCACCGAGCCCGCTCATCCCGAAGGAGAGCCCGAGCACCACCAGCAGCTCGATCCCGAGCAGGCGCCGGGAGGTCCCGGCGGCCTCGGGCGGGGTGGACACCGCAGTCACCATGACTCCCACGAGGAACGACCGACCCGGCCGGGCGGCCGGGTCGATCATCCTCGCACACGCTCCTGAGAGCGGGTCAGCCCTCGATCAGCCCTTGATCGGCGCCCGGTCCAGGCGGACGTGGTCCACCGCCCAGAACCAGTTGTTGCCCGCGTCGTACATCCGGAACTTCAGGGTCACCGAGGCCGCGCCCGCCGGGACGGCGAACTGCCGGGCCACGAAGCTGTTCTGGACGTCCTTGCCCGCGTTGTCGTTCCCGGTCGCGTCCGAGCTGTAGTGCACCAGGCGGACCTCCTGCCCGGTGTCGAAGACCGCCGTCACGGCGGCCTTCTGCGGGGCCTCCTGCCGGTAGTGCGAGTCGAAGCCCAGGTACAGCGTGCCGACGCCCGCCGGGATCGCCACCGCCGGGGAGACCAGGGTGGAGTCGAACTTCCCCTTGCCGGACGGCGCGCCGGTGTCGTCCCAGTCGTCCGGGTCGGCGACGGCCAGCACGCCGAGGCCCCGGGTGAAGTTGCCCCGGTCCTGCCCGGCCGGGTTGGACCAGGCCCGCTTGGTGTGGAAGGTCCAGCCCTGCAGCCGGGCGGTGCCCTGCGGCATGCCGGGGGCGTTCACCACCGACCAGCCCCGGGGCGCCTGCGCCGTCCAGCCGGAGACGGCGCCGACCGGGGCGAGCAGCGGGGCCAGCTCCTCGAAGTCCTGGTCCAGCAGGTGACCGGTCATCACCGGGGCGGTGCGGGCGGCCAGTTCGCCGTCGGCCAGCACGAAGCGCTGGCCCGAGCGGGCCCGGGCGGTGACCAGCAGGCGGTGCGCGGCGCCGTCCGGCAGCACGGCCGGCGGCAGCACCTCCCACTCGGCGGTGGCGGTGGCGCCCTCGGCCAGCGCGGCCGGGGCGGCGGTGACCTCGCGGACGGTCCAGCCCGGCGGGACCACCGGCTTCGCCTCCAGCCCGGACAGCGTCGAGGCGGCGGTGAAGGTGGCCTTCACCCGGGCCGGCCGGCCCGGCAGCACGATCGCCTCGTCGATGGTGGCCGAGGCGGCGCCGAGCGCCACGTCCAGGGTGAGCGCGTCCGCCAGGCCCATCGCCGGGTCGGTCACGCCCTGCTCCTGCCCGGGCATCCGCCCGGCGTAGCGCCGACGGAACGTCAGGTCGCCCTGCACGCCCACCGCCACGTCGTACCAGCCCTCGCGGCCGACCTTGACCCGCACCGGCCTGGTGTCCTGCCCGGTGATCCGGACCTCCTGCACGCCGCCGCCGTACGCGAGGTCGCCGATCAGGAAGGTCTGCGGGCTCTTCGAGCGGTTGATCAGGTGGAACTCCAGCACCCGCTCGGCGCCGGACTCCGGGAAGAGCTCGACCTCGTACTGCGCGGCCGCGTCGCCGCGCAGGTGCCAGAGCGCGCCGTTCGGCCCGTGCACCCGCAGGTCGTAGCCCTCGGGGCCGACCGGCCAGCTGTCGGAGAGCTTCTCCTTGGCGCCCACCGTGTAGTGGCGGGGCGCCAGGCCGGGCGCGGGGTAGGCGGCGAGCACCGCGCCCTGCTTGCCGTGGTTGGCCAGGTCCAGGGTGAGCAGGCCGTCCCTCACCCTCGGCTTCAGCTTGAGGTTGTACGGGGTCGGCCGGGCGGTGCGGGTGCCGGCCTGCTGACGGGGCGTCCGCTGCGGGCTGGGCACGGTCGGGGCCGGCAGCTTGCCGGTGTCGGTGACCTTCTGCCGGTTGCCGGCCGTGTCGGGCAGCTGCGGCCAGACCGGGTCCTCGCCGGAGAAGTCGAAGACGGAGGTGAGGTCACCGGTGACGGCCCGGCGCCAGGGGCTGATGTTGGGCTCGGCCACGCCGAAGCGCCGCTCCAGGAAGCGCAGCACCGAGGTGTGGTCGTAGACGGTGGAGTCCACCACCCCGCCGCGGGTCCAGGGCGAGACCACCACCATCGGCACCCGCACGCCCAGGCCCATCGGGTAGGGGCCGGACTCCAGCTTCTCCCCGGTCGGCAGCGCGTCGGCCCAGGTCAGCGAGCCGTCGGCGGCCTTCACCCGGTACCGGCCGTCCTGGCCGACCACCCGGTGGTAGGTCGAGCCGCCCTTGGAGACCCGCACCACCACCTCGCCGTCCACCGGCACCGTCGAGGCACCGCGTCCGGCGGCCAGCGGCGGCACCGGGGGCAGCAGGTGGTCGAAGAAGCCGCCGTGCTCGTCGTAGTTGAGGATGAAGACGGTCTTGGCCCAGACCTCGGGCTTGGCCGCCAGCGCCGAGAGCAGCCGGGCCGTCAGGTGCTCGCCGTTCGGCGGCGCGTAGTTGGCGTGCTCGGAGAGCGCGGCGGGCGCGACCAGCCAGGAGACCTGCGGCAGCCGGTCGGCCTGGACGTCGGCGGCGAAGGCCTCCACCAGCGCGTCGCCCATCGCGAACGGGTCGCCCTTCTTGGCCGGATCACCGACCATCTTCATCCCGCGCTCGTACAGCGGCTCGCCCGGCTTGGCCTTCACGAACGGGGCGAACCAGGCCAGCGCGTTGTCGTCGTAGTTGTCCAGCGCCTGGTACGTCCGCCAGCTGACGCCGGCCGCCTCCAGCCGCTCGGCGTAGGTGGTCCACTCGTAGCCGCCGGGGATCTCGGTGTTGTCCGTCACCGGCACGTCCCGCACGGTGCCGCCGCTGGTGCCGGTCATGAAGTGGTCGCGGTTGGTGTTGGTGTTGCACTGCACCGAGGCGAAGTAGTGGTCGCAGGTGGTGAAGACCGAGGCGATCGCCGAGTAGAACGGCATGTCGGCGGGCTCGTAGTAGCCCTGGCCGAGCCAGCCGGAGGAGCGGCGGGAGACGGCGCCGTCGGCCAGGCCGTCGTTCCACGCCTTCATCGAGTCCACGAAGCCGAAGGCCGGGGCGCCCTGCTGGTACGCGTTGGTGTGCGCGGCGTTCATCGCGAACGGCAGCAGGTACCCCTCCTTCCGGGAGGCGTCCGGCTGGTGCAGCACCGAGCGGCCGTTGACCCCGCGCACCGCCGCCCGGTCCCCGAAGCCGCGCACCCCGGACAGGGTGCCGAAGTAGTGGTCGAACGCCCGGTTCTCCTGCATCAGCACCACCACGTGCTGGATGTCCGCCAGCTTCCCCGGCTTGGCCGGGGCGGCCAGCGCCTCCCGGACGCTGAGCGGCAGGGCGGACAGGACGGCGGCCGCGGCCGCGCCGCCGAGCAGGGTGCGGCGCGAGACTTCGGGACTCATCAGGGGGTGCTCCTCGTTCGGCTCCCGGCCGCGTTCCGGCCCGGACCCGCCCATGTCTAAGCGCCCGAGGTGTACAGACAACAATGATCACGTGACGGGCCGGAGGCGAGATTGTCTAGACAACCTGACGGTCCGCCACCCCGCTCAGCCGACCGGCCAGGTGTGGACGGGCTCGCCGGTGCGGGAGTGCTCCATGTAACGGCGCGTCATGGCCGCGATGGCCGAACCCCGGTCCATCCCGTAGTGGTCGCGCAGCCGGTGCACGGTGGCCGCCTGCCAGGCCGCGCCGTTGGTCCTGCGCAGACAGCGCTGCTCGATGATGCCGAGGTAGCGGTCCCGGTCCCCCGGCTCCACGCCCCAGTCGTCCAGCCCCTGACGGGCCATCGGGAGCAGCTCGTTCAGGACCAGCTCGGTGGCGGCCACCGGCACGGTGCCCCGGGCTCCGCGCCCGGACTTCGGCCAGTGCAGCACCGCGTCGATGCCGTACCGGGCGGCGGTGTGGAAGTTCTCGTCGGCCTGCTCGAAGGCGAGCCTGGACCAGATCGGCCTGGGCTGCTCGGCCAGCACCCGGACCAGCCCGTAGTAGAAGGCGGCGTTGGCCAGGGTGTCCACCACCGTCGGCCCGGCCGGCAGGCAGCGGTTCTCCACCCGCAGGTGCGGCACGCCGTCGGCGACGTCGTAGACCGGCCGGTTCCAGCGGTAGATGGTGCCGTTGTGGAGCCGCATCTCGGCCAGCCGGGGGATGCCGCCGGAGGCCAGCACCTTGACCGGGTCCTCGTCGTCGCAGATCGGCAGCAGGGCCGGGAAGTACTTCTGGTTCTCCTCGAAGAGCTCCAGCGCGGAGTTCACCCAGCGCTCCCCGAACCAGGTGATGGGGCGCACGCCCTGGGCCTTGAGCTCCGCCGAACGGGTGTCGCAGGCCTGTTGGAAGAGCACCGGCCTGGTCTCCCGCCAGAGCTCCCGGCCGAACAGGAAGGGCGAGTTGGCCCCGAGTGCCAACTGCACCGAGGAGATCGCCTGGGCCGCGTTCCACACCGGGGCGAAGCGCTCCGGGGTCACCTGGAGGTGCAGCTGCAGCGAGGTGGCGGCGGCCTCGGCCACCATCGAGACCGACTCCACGCTGAGCCGCTCCACCCCCTCGATGTCCAGCGCGATGTCCTCGCCCCGGGCGGCCAGTATCTGGTCGCTGAGCAGGGTGTACCGGTCGTTGTGGGACATCGCGTCCAGCCCGGTGTGGTCCAGGTCGAGGGTCGGCAGGATCCCGACCATGACGATCCGGGCGCCCACCTCCTCGGCCTTGCGGTCCGCGTACCGCAGCCCGGTGTCGATCTCCTCGCGCAGCTCGTCCAGCACGTGGCCGGTGAGTCGGCGGGGCGCGATGTTCACCTCGATGTTGAACTGGCCCAGCTCGGTCTGGAAGTCGCCCGAGGCGATCGAGGAGAGCACCTGCTCGTTCCGCATCACCGGACGCCCCAGGTCATCGGCCAGGTTGAGCTCGATCTCCAGCCCCACCATGGCCCGCGGACGGTCGAAGCGGCCCTCGCGCAGCATCCGCTCCAAGGCGTCCAGACAGGACTGGAGCTTGCGCCGGTACAACTGCCGGTCGGACAGTTCCGCACGCGTCGCGACGACCTTCTCGCCCATGGGTGCCCCTCCACCTAGCCGAACGGTCCCTGCATCATGCCCACCCCGAAGATCCCTAGCCTCCTGCCCTAACGCGGTTGTCGAACAAGGTTCCTGACGACACGTCAGAAGAATCCCGACTTGCCGCCAGGCACCGAATGTGATAAGAAAGTCACCCTGTGCATCCGTTCGAGCAGGATTCGCACAGCTCCCGCCCGGCACCCGCCGCCCCCGAAGGACCTTCGAGCGGCAGGCCCGCGCCCGCAAGCGACCATGCCCAACCGGACACGGCCCGGGTCCACGACCCACCAGCCGGTATGCCGCACTCGCACGCCGTTTCCAGCACGGAGAGGCGACCCACCATGACCCTGCAGACCCCCCAGCCACCGCCGAGCGCCCTGCGCGCCGTCCTCGGCGCGCTCGACTGTGAGTCGGCGCTCGGCCCCCTCGTCCCGCTCGCAGGCGGCGAGGGGGACGAGCGGCTGCACCCGACCCACCCGCTCGCGGTGCACGTCCTCGACGAGCCCGGCGCCCCCCTGGCCGGCGCCCGCCGGACGGGCTGGCGGTTCCTGGTCGAAGCCGGCGTCGGCGGCCCCGTGGCCGCCGCCGAAGTCACCGAGACGGCCGAACAGCACCACGCCTTCTCGCACTTCACCGCCGGCCCCTACCTGGACTCCACCCTGCGCGCCCTGCGCCAGGCCCACCAGATCGCCATCTCCGCCCGCACCCGGCACCACCCCCGACTGCTCTCCATCCCCGGCCACTACGCCACCGCCCTCTGGCTCCACCACCCCGACCCGGGCCCCTCGGTGGACCTCCTCATCCCCCTCGCCCCGGCCCCGCTCGGCGTCACCGCCCACCGCGTCTACCCCGCCGGCGAGCTGCTCGCCCTGCTCGCCCGCCCGCTCGCACCCGCCGGGCGTTCCTGACACCCCTTCACCCGAAAGGGCCACTGCCGCGCGACCTTCCGGTCGGGCGGCAGTGGCCCCTTTTCCATCTGAACGGGTGATCCCTGGGCACCGCTTGTGGCGCATGTCACGAAATCGCTGCGGGAAGGCCTCGGGATGACGACACTGGGAACCGACGCGGGGGGCCGTCAGTCCTACCCGTCGGAGCGCCGGTTCACACCTGGGCCGGTCAGGGGAATCTGAAGCGAGGGTACGACGATGTGCCAGCACCAGCCTGAGTGTCCGTCCGCACTGTCCACCGACCGCGAGGCCGCCGTCCCGATGGCCTTCCACCCCGACCAGGGCTGGAGCCTCCTGTGCAACGGCGTCCTCCTCTTCGAGGACACCGGCGAACTCCTCCCCGACGGCCGCATCATCGCCCCCCGCCGCCCCCTGGTCTCCGCCTGACGGCCCGCCAGGGCAGACGCCAAGGGGCGCGAGACCCCTCTCGATCTGCGGCTCCGCCGCGCGGGCGCGCAAGTCCTCTCCACCAACCGGCGGCAGGGCAAGCGAACAGGGGCGCGGGGAACTGCGCGCTTCGGGAGGCGGCCCACCTGCAACTGACCCACCATCAGCCAGTTGCAGGTGCTGCCGTTCCACCCTCGCGCAGTTCCCCGCGCCCCTAGGTCCGCGTGTGGCTCGCGCCCCGGGCTCGCCGCCGCCGAGGCGGCGCTGCCTCAGCTGCCGTACTCGTCCAGCGGCGGGCAGGAGCAGACCAGGTTCCGGTCCCCGTAAGCACCGTCGATCCGGCTCACCGGCGGCCAGTACTTGTCCGCCGGGTTGACGCCCGCCGGGAAGACCGCCTCCTGGCGGGTGTACGCGTGCTCCCAGTCACCGGCCAGCGCCGCCGCGGTGTGCGGAGCGTTCCGCAGCGGGTTGTCCTCCGCCTGCCACTCGCCCGAGCCGACCTTCTCGATCTCGCCGCGGATCGCGATCATCGCCTCGCAGAAGCGGTCGATCTCGTGCAGGTCCTCCGACTCGGTCGGCTCGATCATCAGCGTCCCCGCGACCGGGAACGACATGGTCGGCGCGTGGAAGCCGTAGTCGATCAGGCGCTTGGCGATGTCGTCCACCGTCACGCCCGTCTCCTTGCTGAGCGGACGCAGGTCGATGATGCACTCGTGCGCGACCAGCCCGCCCGGACCGGTGTAGAGCACCGGGAAGTGCGGGGCGAGCCGCTTGGCGATGTAGTTGGCGTTCAGCACCGCGACCTGGGTGGCGCGCTTGAGGCCCTCGCCGCCCATCAGCCGGACGTACGACCAGGAGATCGGCAGGATCGCGGCCGAGCCCCACGGGGCGGCCGAGATCGGGCCGACGCCGGTGGCCGGGCCGGCCTCCGCCTGGAGCGGGTGGTTCGGCAGGTACGGGGCCAGGTGCGAGCGGACCGCGACCGGGCCGACGCCCGGGCCGCCGCCGCCGTGCGGGATGCAGAAGGTCTTGTGCAGGTTCAGGTGCGAGACGTCCGCGCCGAACTTGCCCGGCTTGGCCAGGCCGACCAGCGCGTTGAGGTTGGCGCCGTCGACGTACACCTGGCCGCCGGCCTCGTGCACGGCCGCGCAGATCTCGGTGATCTCGGTCTCGTACACGCCGTGGGTCGACGGGTAGGTGACCATCAGCACCGAGAGCTGGTCGCGGTGCTGCTCGATCTTCGCCTTCAGGTCGGCGACGTCCACGTCACCGTCCGGCAGGGTCTTGACCACGACGACCCGCATCCCGGCCATCACCGCGGAGGCCGCGTTGGTGCCGTGCGCCGACGAGGGGATCAGACACACGTCGCGCTCGACGTCGCCGTTCGCGCGGTGGTACGCGCGGACCGCCAGCAGACCCGCCAGCTCGCCCTGCGAACCGGCGTTCGGCTGGATCGACACGGCGTCGTAGCCGGTGACCTCCACCAGCTGCTGCTCCAGGCCGCGGATCAGCGTCAGGAAGCCCTCGGCCTGGTCGACCGGCGCGAAGGGGTGCAGCTGGCCGAACTCGGGCCAGGTGACCGGCTCCATCTCGGTGGTGGCGTTGAGCTTCATGGTGCAGGAGCCCAGCGGGATCATGCCGCGGTCCAGCGCGTAGTCCCGGTCCGAGAGGCGGCGCAGGTAGCGCAGCATCGCGGTCTCCGAGCGGTGGCTGTGGAAGACCGGGTGGGTGAGGTACTCGTCGTCGCGCAGCAGCGCGGCGGGCAGCGCGTCGGCGGTCTCGGTGACCTCGGCGGTGACGCCGAAGGCGGCCCAGACGCCGGCCAGGTGCTCGCGGGTGGTGGTCTCGTCGCAGGAGATCGAGAGGGTGTCCTCGTCCGCCTGGTAGAGGTTGATGCCGTTGGCCCGCGCGGCGGCGGCGATCTCGGCGGCCTTGCCCGGGACCTTCGCCGTGACGGTGTCGAAGAACTGACCGCTGGTCAGCTCCACGCCGCCCGCCCGCAGGCCCTCGGCCAGCGCGGCCGCGAAGCGGTGGGTGCGGCGGGCGATCTCGGCCAGGCCGTCCGGGCCGTGGTAGACCGCGTACATGGAGGCCATGACGGCCAGCAGCACCTGGGCGGTGCAGATGTTGGAGGTGGCCTTCTCGCGGCGGATGTGCTGCTCGCGGGTCTGCAGGGCCAGGCGGTAGGCCCGGTTGCCGTCGGCGTCCACCGAGACGCCGACCAGGCGGCCGGGCAGGTTGCGGGCGTACGCGGCCTTGACGGCCAGGTAGCCGGCGTGCGGGCCGCCGAAGCCCATCGGCACGCCGAGGCGCTGCGAGGTGCCGCAGGCGATGTCGGCGCCGAGCGAGCCCGGGGACTTCAGCAGGGTGAGGGCCAGCAGGTCGGCGGCAACCGCGACGACCGCGCCGAGGCCGTGGGCCTGCTCGATCACCGGGGCGAGGTCGCGGACCTCGCCGGAGGCACCGGGGTACTGGAGCAGCACGCCGAAGACGCCGCGCTCGGCGATCTCGGCCGGGATGCCGGCGGACAGGTCGGCGACGACCACCTCGACACCGGTCGGCTCGGCGCGGGTCTCGATGACCGCGATGGTCTGCGGCAGGGTGTCGGCGTCGACCAGGAAGACGCCGCCCTTGACCTTGGTGACGCGACGGGCCAGCGACATCGCCTCGGCGGCCGCGGTGCCCTCGTCGAGCAGCGAGGAGCCGGAGGTGTCCAGGCCGGTCAGGTCGGCGACCACGGTCTGGAAGTTGATCAGGGCCTCCAGGCGGCCCTGCGAGATCTCCGGCTGGTACGGGGTGTAGGCGGTGTACCAGGCCGGGTTCTCCAGCACGTTGCGCAGGATCACCGGCGGGGTGAAGGTGCCGTAGTAACCGAGGCCGATCATCGACTGCAGGACGGTGTTGCGCCCGGCCAGCTCGCGCAGCTCGGCGAGCACCTGGGCCTCGCTGCGGCCGGCGGGCAGGCCGAGGGCGGTGAGGCTCTTGATGGCGTCCGGCACGGCGGCGTCGGACAGCTCGTCCAGCGAGCCGTAGCCGACGTGCGCCAGCATCTTCTCCTGGGCGGCGGCGTCGGGGCCGATGTGACGGTTCTCGAACGGGCTCGCGAGTTCGAGCTCGGTGAGGGTCGGCTTGGCGTTCATGGGGGTCGAGGCCTCCTGGTCACGGACCGGCGGGGGTACGCACGCCGTCGGCCAACGCCGCCGTGGGACAGCGGGGGCCTCGAAACGCACGAACCCGTCAGGCCTCCCCCTCTGTCATCGGTACCTGAGAGCTTCGCCCGCACGTGGCGGCCCGCGGCCGCCCGTCGGCTTGCACCGTCGGTGAGGGTGGGGCCCGCCGGCTCCCTCGCCGTCGGTCCTGCCCTGCTTTCCAGAGTGACCTACCCCGCACGGTACGGATGCCTGAGAGATTCCGGGGAGGGTTTGCTCCTTCGGCGCCCTGCTCCACCGAGGCGGAGGGGACTCTCCCGAGCGGGCTCGGCAGTCGCGCCCAGGGTACCAGCGGTCGCGCCGCAGATCACGGGCGCCCCCGGCGCACTCCGGCCGCTCCCGACCCGCCCTCGAACGGCCCCATCCCCTCCCCAACGGCGGCGTTCGAATGGCCGACGTCCGATTGATGGCTTTTCGTGTGAAGTGCGGCCGGGCAGCTCTGCCGACCGCCCCCTGACGGAGTGTCAGGGGTGCTTTCGTACCTCTCCTCTGGAGGACAGCGTGCAGACCGACATCGACCCGCGAGACCTGATCGGGCACAAGGCGGTCGACCGGAACGGTGACAAGATCGGCACCGTCGACGAGGTCTACCTCGACGACGCGACCGGCGAACCCGAGTGGGCGGCCGTCCGCACGGGGATCTTCGGCCGGGACGCGTTCGTCCCGCTGACCACCAGTGAGTTCTCCGGCGAGGAGCTCCGGGTCCCCTACGACAAGTCACTGATCAAGGACTCGCCCGACTTCGGCGTCGGCCAGCACCTCTCCCCGGCGCAGGAACTGCAGCTCTACCGCTACTACGGCCTGGAGACCGGCATGCCCGTCGCCGCCCCGGTGGCGGCCGCCGCCGTGGCCGCCAACGGCACGGACGCCGTCAAGGACCTCGACTTCGGCACCATCGGCACCACCAAGGAAAGCAGCAGCGTGAACGCGACCACCACCGCCCCGACCATGACGGCCGCCCCGATGGCCTTCACCGCCACCTCCGAGATGCCGGCCGCCCCGGTCACCACCGCCAAGCCGGCCGAGTCCGCCGCACCCACCACCCCGACCGTCCCCGGCAACGCCCCGAGCGGCCCGATCGAGATCACCTGCCGCGAGGAGCGCCTCGACGTCACCACCGAGTGGCACGTGCTGGGCACCGCGAAGCTGCGCAAGTACGTCACCTCCGAGGCGGTGGAACGCAAGGTCCCGGTGGTCAAGGAGCGGGTCCGGGTCGAACGGGTGCCGGTCACCGAGGCCGAGCGGGCCGCCCTCAGCGAGCAGGAGATCGCCGAGGCCGTCGAGGAGGTGACCCTCCGGGAGGAGCGCCCGGTCGTCCGCAAGTACCTCGCCCCCGTCGAACGCGTCCGCCTGGTCGTCGAGCGCTACACCGAGGAGGCCGTCATCCACGACGAACTCCGCCGCGAACAGGTCGAGATCCACGACGACACCACCGAACCGGTACCCCCGACCCCTCAGGCCTCCCCCGGCCGCCCGGAACCCCTGCGCCCCTCCTGACATCCCCTCACGAAGCCGCCCCTCCGGGGGCGGCTTCGCCGTTTCCGGAACCCACCCACGTGCCCCAGGCCACTTCGCCAGAGCTTCACCCCTCCCCTCCGCCCCTCGCCCGCCCGGCAGGGCACCCCACTTTGCCAAAGCTTCACCAGACAATATTTGACACACTGAAGTATCTCCCGTCATGGTTACTTCAGTCCCTTGACTTTCAACCGAAGGAAGCTTCCCGTGAGGCCGAGCAGCACGCGCGTGCTCCCCGCCCTGGTGCTGGCGATGCTGGCATTCAGCGTGGTGCAGACCGCCGTCGTCCCGATCCTGCCCTCGCTGGCCCGCGAACTGGACGTCTCCGGTTCCAGCATCACCTGGCTCATGACGGCGAACCTGCTGTCCGCCGCCGTCCTGACCCCGCTGCTCGGCCGCTTCGGCGACCTCCGCGGCCGCAAGCCGATGCTGCTGGTCTCGCTCGCCGGCCTGGTGGCCGGCTCCGCGCTCGCGGTCGGCACCCACTCGTTCACCTGGCTCGTGGTCGCCCGCGTCCTCCAGGGCGCCGGCGGTGGCGTACTGCCGCTGGCGATCAGCATCGTCCGTGACGAGCTCCCCAAGGAGAAGGTCACCGGCGGCGTCGCGGCCATCTCCGCCTCGATGGGCGTCGGCTCCGGCCTCGGCCTGGTCGCCACCGGCCTGCTGCTGGAGCACTGGGACTACAAGTCCATCTTCTGGATGGGCCTCGGCTTCGGCCTGCTCGCCGTCGTCCTGGTCGCCGTCCGCGTCCCGACCGACCCGGTGGTCGACAAGAACGGCGGCGCCGACCCGCTCGGTGCCCTCACCCTGGCCGGCTGGCTCTCCGCCCTGCTGATCGCGGTCTCCCAGGGCAACACCTGGGGCTGGACCTCCAACCGCACCCTGGGCCTGTTCGCCGCCGCCGCCGTGATCGCCCTGGTCTGGGGGATCATCGAGGTCAAGGTCAAGCACCCGCTGGTGGACATGAAGATGATGGCCCGTCCGGCCGTCGCCTTCACCAACATCTCCGGCCTGCTGATCGGCTTCGGCATGTACGGCTCGTTCATGGTGATCAGCAACTTCGCCCAGACCCCCGAGAAGCTGGCCCACTACGGCTTCACCGCCACCGTGCTGCACGCCGGCGTCATGCTGCTGCCCTCCGCCGTCGGCTCGATGGTCGCCGCCCCGGTCGGCGCGCTGCTGATCGCCCGCCGCGGCCCCCGCCTGCCGCTGGTCCTCGGTGGCGTGCTCGGCTCCGCCGCCATGGTCTACCTGGCGCTGCGTCACTCCGCCGAGGGCGACATCTACTTCGCCTCGGCCGTCTTCGGCCTCGGCGTCGGCCTCGCCTACGCGGCGATGCCCGCCTACATCAACGGCGCCGTCCCGGCCGAGCAGTCCGGCATCGCCAACGGCATGAACGCGGTGCTGCGCACCGTCGGTGGCGCCATCGGCACCGCCGTGATGGCCGCGATCCTGACCGGCGACACCCTGAAGCTGCCGATCCCGGTCCAGCTGCCCACCCTGGACGCCTACAAGCACGCGTTCTGGGTCGCCGCCGCCGTCTGCCTGGTGGCCGCCGTCGTCCCGTTCGCGATCCGCCGGATCAAGGAGACCCCCGCTCCGGCCGAGGCCGCCGCCTCGCCCGAGCTGGTGAAGACCGACGCCTGACGAGGCGTCACCACCCGCGCGCTCAGGGACGGGTCGCGCGGGTGGGCTCCGGCCGCCGCCGGTACGCGAGGGCATCGCGCCCGGACGAGCGGCCGCAGGATGAATGGCCCCCGCACCGCTGGACACGGTGCGGGGGCCGTCGTCATTCCCGCCCCCACTCACCCGGCCGACGCCGGTCGTCCTCCTCGCCCTCCGCCCGCTCGCCCTCCTCCTGCTCGCCCTCCTCCGCCGCCGGCCGCACCATCCCCGGCCGCAGCGGCAGCGGCCCCGAGGGCTCCAGCTCGGGATCGTCCACCGCGAAGGTCCGCACCCGCCCCACCTCGCCCTGCGGCGTCTCGAAGCGCACCGTCACCCGCCCCACCCCGCTCCCCTGCACCCATCCGGGCCCGAGCTGAGCGTGCGTCACGTCCTGCCCCGGCCGCCACTGCCGCACGACCGCCGCGGCCGCCACCACCTCCGGCACGTCCTCCTCCGCGGCCCCGGCCGCCTCCGCCGCCCGTTCCTCCCGCTCGGCCTGCGCGAACAGGTCCTCCTGGGTGAAGTCGGCCAGCTGCGCCACGCCGACCCCGAGCAGCCGGACCCCGCCGGTGATGTCCACCTGCTGGGCCAGCCGCCGTGCCGTCTCGGCGATCACCACCGGGTCGTCGGTCGGGGACCGCAGCGTCTCGGAGCGGGTGATGGTGGAGAAGTCGAAGCGCCGCACCTTGAGCACCACCGTCCGCCCCGAGCGCCCGGCCGCGTGCAGGCGGCGGACGCAGCGGGCCGCCAGCTCGTCGATCTCGCGCAGCACCCGGCCCCGGTCCGCCACGTCCACCTCGAAGGTGTCCTCGACCGAGACGGACTTGGCGTCCCGGTCCGGCACCACCGGGCGCTCGTCCAGGCCCAGCGCCATCTGGTGCACCCCGGCCCCGTGCGCCCGGCCCAGCAGCTGGACCAGCTCGCCCTCCCCGGCCTCCGCCAGGTCCGCCACCGTGGTCAGCCCCGCCCGGCGCAGCACCTGCTCGGTGGCCGGGCCGATCCCGGGCAGCGCCCGCGCCGACATGGTGGAGAGCACCGCCCGCTCGTGGCCGACGCCGATCAGCACCAGCCCGTCCGGCTTGGCCTGCTCCGAGGCGATCTTGGCCATCAGCTTGGAGCCGGCCACCCCGACCGAGCCGGTCAGGCCGGTGCGCTCCTCGATGTCGGCCCGCAGGTCGGTGGCGATGGCCACCGCCATCTCCGCCCCCGCCTCCGGATCCACCGCAGCCAGCGCCGGACCGTACGGCCCGGCCTCCAGGTCCACGAAGGCCTCGTCCACGCTGAGCGGCTCGACCAGCGGGGAGAGCTCCCGCAGCAGGCCCATCACCACCTCGCTGACCTGGCGGTAGGCGTCGTAGCGCCCGCTCAGGAAGGCCGCGTTGGGGCAGAGCCGGCGGGCCTGGGCCATCGGCATCGCCGAGTGCACCCCGAACTTCCGGGCCTCGTACGAGGCGGTGGAGACCACCCCCCGCACCCCGAGACCGCCGACGATGACCGGCTTCCCGCGCAGGCTCGGCTTGGCCGCCTGCTCCACCGCGGCGAAGAAGGCGTCCATGTCGAGATGGAGAATGCTCGGCACCGACCGCACCCGCCGATCATCCCGCACCCCACCGACAACCCCGCCGCCGACGGCGCCGACGCGTCAGGTCAGCGCGGCGCGGCCACCGCCACCCCGACGCCGTGCTCCTTGTCGCCCCAGAAGGTCGGGTCCGGCTCGAACGCGGCGTCGAAGGCCGCCTTGGCCGCGCCGGGGATCTCCCGCAGTCCGCCGTAGTACCAGGTGGAGTTGGGGTCCTCGTCCACACCGACGGCGTAGGAGTCGATCCCGGCGGCCTGACAGAGCGCCAGCACCCGCCGTGCGTGGAAGGTCTGACTGATCAGCACCGCGCGGTCGACCAGGAAGACGTGCTTGGCCCGGGTGCAGGAGTCCCAGGTGTCGAAGCCCGCGTAGTCCTCGACCACCTTGTGGGCCGGCACGCCGTGCTCGACCAGGTAGGTCTTCATCGCGGTGGACTCGTCGTACTCGGTGCGGCTGTTGTCGCCGGTGACCAGCACCGCCTGGATCTTCTCCTGCCGGTACAGCTCCACCGCCGCGTCCAGCCGGTGCGCCAGGTACGGCGAGGGCTTCCCCTCGAAGAGCCCGGCCCCGAAGACCACGCCCACCGGCGCCGCCGGGGCCCCGGCCACCGAGCCGACCCGGTCCCCCGCCGCCAGCCAGAGCCAGCTCATCGGTGCCAGGGCGACCGCCGTGCCGACCGCCAGGGCCTGGAACCACCGCCGCTGGGTCGCCCGGCTCCGCAGCAGCCGGGCCAGCGCGGCCCGGCCGTGCAGCACTCCGCCGCGCACCGCCCGCCGCAGCCGTCGTACCCGCTTGACCCCTTGAGGCCGTCGTACTCGTCGCACCCGCGTTCTCCCCTTGTCGTCCGCGGGGAGTGACGCCGGGTCAGCCCGCCCGGTTGCGCCGCTGCGCGAGCTCGTCGCCCGGGTCGTAGCCGACCACCGTCTCACCGGTGTCGGTCCGCTCGGCGTGCAGCCGCCCGAGCGTGCCCTCCAGCTCCTGCCGGACGGCGCCGACCGCGATGCCGAACATGCCCTGACCGCCCTTCAGCAGGTCGACCACCTGCTGCGGCGAGGTGCACTCGTACACCGTGGCACCGTCGGACATCAGGGTCAGACCGGCCAGGTCGCCCTCGTCGACGCTCTGCAGGTGGCCGACCGCGATCCGGATGTTCTGCAGCGAGACGCCGGTGTCCAGCAGCCGCTTGACGATCTTCAGCAGCAGGATGTCCCGGAAGCTGTACAGCCGCTGCGAGTTCGCCGGGTAGGCCGTCCGCACGCTCGGCTCCAGCAGGCCCGTGCGGGCCCAGTAGTCCAGCTGGCGGTAGGTGATCCCGGCCGCCGCGCACGCCGTCGGTCCGCGGTAGCCGATCAGCCCCGAGCTCGGCGCGAGCCGCTCGATGGCCGGCTGGCCCGGCTGCACCGCGGGGAAGCGCGCGAACCGCGGCAGCTCCGCCCCGGCCTCCAGGTCCTCCCGGGACCGCTCCAGCACCGTGCGCGCGGAGCGCGGGACGTGCACGGAGCACTGGCCGGTGCCGTCCGCTCCGTCGCCAGAGCCGCTCATGCCTACCTCCGTCCGCTCCGTCGTGATGGGCCGTCATTTCCGGCGGCACGTGCCGCCGGGGCCACAACTGACGGTAGGCAGTCGCCCAGGACCCGTCAACGATCGCCACGCCGGGGCACCGGGACCTTGTCACCCGGCCGAGTGGTTTTTCGTGCCCCTAGTGTGGGTATGCGGACGCCCTTTGGCAAAAGCCGATTTGCGCAACGGTCGGAGCGGGGGCTACTGCTCCCCGGTCAGACGGACGTCACTGCTGGCCGCCGAAGTCCTCCGGCGAGACCTGGTCGAGGAACTCGCGGAACTTCTCCACCTCGTCCTCCTGCTCGTCCGGGATCGCGATGCCCGCCTCGGCGAGCACCTCCTCCGCGCCGAAGATCGGCGTGCCGGTGCGCAGCGCCAGCGCTATCGCGTCGGACGGACGGGCGCTCACCTCGACGCCGCCGGAGAACACCAGGTCGGCGTAGAAGACGCCGTCCCGCAGATCGCTGATCCGGACCTCGGTCAGGTCCTGCCCGAGCGCCTCCAGCACGTCCTTGAACAGGTCGTGGGTCAGCGGCCGGACCGGCGTCATCCCCTGCTGGGCGAACGCGATCGCGGTGGCCTCGCCAGGACCGATCCAGATCGGCAGGTACCGATCTCCCCCGACCTCCCGAAGCAGCACGATCGGCTGATTGGAAGGCATCTCCACCCGGACACCCACGACGTCGAGCTCATTCACACTGGCAACCCTATGGCCCCGGTCCCGGATATGAAAGCGCAGCCGGTCAGCGGCGCCCGGAGGAGCGGACAACGTTCACTGCGCCCGCGCCCTACGGCCGGGCCCGCAGCCCCGCCTGCACCATCGCGGCGTGCAGCCGCACCGAGAGCGTGGCCAGCTCCCGCGCGGTCGCCTCGGCGTGCGCCCTGGTCTGCGGATTGCGGTGCCGGCGCAGCGGCGCCACCACCTGCTCCACCAGGGCCACCTCGCGGTCGGCCGCCGCCTTCATCGCCCGCAGGTGCCGGGGCTCCAGCCCGAACCGGCCCAACTCGCCCACCAGGCGGGCGACCTGCAGCGCCTCGCCGTCGTAGCCGCCGTCCGGCCCCGGAGCGATCAGCCCGTACGACTCCCACTCCGCCAGCTCGCCCTCGCCCGCCTCGGCGGCCGCCAGCAGCTCGGCCCGGCCGAGCCGGACCCCGCCGCCGGCCGACACCGCCACCAGTTCGCGGTCCGCCTCCTCCACCGGGCCCGGCCGGTTGTCGGGCGCGGGCAGGGCCGGCGGCGCCTCGCCGCGCTCGATCGCGTCCAGGTGCTCGCGGATCACCCGCAGCGGCAGGTAGTGGTCGCGCTGCATCCGCAGCACGTACGCCAGCCGCTCCAGGTCCGCGGAGCTGAACTTGCGGTAGCCCGAGGGCGTCCGCTGGGGCTCCACCAGCCCCTCCGCCTCCAGGAAGCGGATCTTCGAGATGGTGACCTCGGGGAAGTCGTCCCGCAGGAACGCCAGCACCGCGCCGATGCTGAGCAGTTCGTCGCCGCGCCGCCTGGCCTCGCCCGCTCGGCGCGAACCCGGGACGGGCGAGGACTCGGTGGTGGAAGGGGTGGTCACACGGGCTCCTGCCGACGTCGGATCCAGTCCCCCCGGACAACGGCCTTGCGGTCTCAGTACCCCCGCTGCTGGCTGGCGAAGAAGACCAGGCGGTACTTGCCGATCTGCACCTCGTCGCCGTTGCCCAGCTGGACCTCGTCGATCCGCTCCCGGTTGACGTAGGTGCCGTTCAGGCTGCCCACGTCGGCGACGCTGAAGCCGCCCGGACGGCGCCGGAACTCCACGTGCCGCCGCGAGACCGTGACGTCGTCCAGGAAGATGTCGCCCTCGGGGTGACGGCCCGCGGTGGTGACGTCCTTGTCCAGCAGGAAGCGGCTGCCCGAGTTCGGGCCGCGCTGCACGATCAGCAGCGCCGAGTGCGGCGGCAGCGCGTCGATCGCGGCCAGCACGTCGGCGTTGAGCGCCGGGGTGGCGCCGGTGCCGGTCGTGGTGTTGGGGTCGTAGGACTCCAGGCCGTGGATCGAGATGGTCGAGGTGACCTCGGCCGAGTGCTCCGGAGCGCCGCCTCGCAGCTGGTTGCCGCAGTTGGAGCAGAACCGCGCCGTGGCGGGGTTCCGGTTCCCGCACCGGGGACACGGACTCGGACCGGCAGCCATGTTCACAGCCTCCTGGAGGTCCACACCCGGCAGGGTCTGACCGGCATAGGGGTCGTTCGGGGCGAACCCTCCACCAGAGGTTGAGGGTCCAGACTGGAAACCTATGCGCGGAGTGCCGGACTGGTCGGCCGACGCGCCGTAACCCGCCGGATTCTGCCCGCCGTCCCGGAACAGCGGACGCTCGGCGTACTCCGCCGACTCCGGCGAGGGACGCATCCCCGGCACGGAGGACTCGTCCGCCCGGTGGCGGGCGGTCGGCTGCTCGACCGCCGCAGCGCGGTTCTTGTTGCGGCCGAACAGCTTCGAGAACAGACTCACGGGCGAATCCCCTTGCGTGTGACAGACCCGCCCGCGGGGCAGGGTGTGCGGTTCGGACAGGCGGCCGGCCGCGGTGACGGCCGGAATCGGACGGGCGCTCGGCCCCAGTCTCCCCGACCGGGATGCCCGCGCCCGCACCGGGGGCGGTGCGGAACTGACGGACCGTAGGTCGGTCGGGCCGTCACTTCGCCGCCGGCTTGGCGTACTGAGGGACCGTCGGAGCGGCCAGCGCGTCGACGACGACCTTCTGCTCCTGGGTGATCGTGGCGCGCGCCTTCTGCTTCTCCAGGCTGCGCACCACCCCACCGGGGATGTTCAGCGCGGGCGTGAGGTCCTGCGGGTTCCCCACCACGGTGAACCGGTACGGGGCGGACAGGACCTTGCCGTCCACCTGCACGCGGTCCTCACCGCTGTCGGTGAAGTAGCTGCCGGCCACCACTCGCACGTCGTTGATCTGAATCGCCTCCGCCCCTGCGGCTCGGAGTTCCTGCAGGGTGTCCAGCAGCATATCGGCCTTCACCTGCCGCTGGGGATCATCGATCGTCAGCACGATCCCCGGGCCGGTCGCGCGGACCGTACCTGCCAGCACCCCGAGCTCCGTCGCCTTCTTCCTGGTCTGCTCCTGGGCCTCCTTGGCCTGGTTGGAGCTGTTCTCCAACTGCGCCAGAGACTGCTCCAGCTGCGTCTTCTCCTGCTGGAGACGCTGCTGACGGCTGTCCAGTTCGTCGAGGATGCGGACCAGGTCCTCCTGACGGGCACCGCGCAGCTGGCTGTGGTCGTTGGTCGAGCGCACCTGCACCGCCAGCGCGAAGCCCAGCACCAACAGCAGCGTGGCCACCACGAGCTGACCGCGCGACAGGCGCGGCGGCCAGAGCGCGGTCCGCAGCCGCCGGCGCGGGGTGTTCTCGTCCACCGGCTCCGCCACCGCCGCCGGCTCCGGCACGACGTCCGGCTCGGGCCAGACCTCGGGCTCGGGCTGGGGCTCCGGTGTCGGCTCGGGCTCCCGGACGGCCTCCGGCTCCGGCGTCGGCTCGGGCGTGTCGTGCCGCTCCGGCTCCTCCGGGGCCGGCTCCGGCTTCTTCTCCTCCGCTGCCACGACTCCCCCTCTCAGGCCCGGAACACGTGCCGGCGGATCGCGGCGGCGTTGGAGAAGATCCGGATGCCGAGCACGACCACCACACCGGTGGAGAGCTGCGACCCCACCCCGAGCTGGTCGCCCAGGTACACGATCAGCGCGGCCACCACCACGTTGGAGAGGAAGGAGACCACGAAGACCTTGTCGTCGAAGATCCCGTCCAGCATCGCCCGGACGCCGCCGAACACCGCGTCCAGCGCCGCCACCACCGCGATCGGCAGGTACGGCACCACGGCGTCGGGCACCTCGGGCTGCACGATCAGACCGGCGATCACGCCGATCACGAGACCCAGCACGGCAATCACGGGGTAGCTGCTCCTGAGGTGTCGGGCTGCGCGTACCGCAGCGTGATGCCGAGCGCGCCCGGCACCGTCAGCTTCTTCTGCACGGTGAGCGTGGACTTGATGCCGTAGCTGTCCTGAATGATCTTCAGGTAGCGCCCGGCCTCGCCGTCCTGGAAGGCCTGGCCGAACTTCGCCCCGTCACCGATCGCCAGCACCGTGTACGGCGGCACCAGCGGACGGTTGTCGACCAGCACCGCGTCGCCGGCGGCCCGGATCGCGGAGAGCTCGGTGAGCCGCTGGCCGTTGATCGAGACGGCCTCCGCCCCGGCCCGCCAGACGCCGTTGACGACCAGTTGGAGGTCGCGGTCCCGGAGCCGGCCGGTGTTCGAGAAGCCCTCGGCCTGACGCGGGTCGGAGACGTTGCCGCCGGCACCCGTGCCCGAGGCGTCCTCCAGCACCAGCCTGAAGCCGGGGCCGACCACCTCGGCGGTGCCCGCCCGGGCCGCCAGGTCGGCCAGCGCCGCGCCGCTGTCGCTCTGCAGCGCCTGGCCCTGGGCCTTCTCCACCTTGCCGCGCAGGTCCTGGATCTGCTGCTGCATGTGGTCGGCCGAGCCGGTGGCGTCCTGCACCCGCTGCACCAGGGCGTCCCGCTCACGGGCCAGGGTCGGCGCCGCCTGCTGGGTGTTCACCGCCCCGACGGTCACCACGGTGGTGGCCAGCGCCAGCCCGAGGGCCAGCACCAGCTTGCCCTTCACCGCGGTCGGCATCCGGCTCGGGCCCTGGCCCTCGCGTGCCTTGGCGGCCTCGGCGTAGCCCTCGTCCAGCCCGTGGTCCATCACGCTGGTCAGCAGGGACATCGAGGCGTCCGGGCGCGCGTAGCGTCCGTCCCGGTCGTTCGGCCTCGGCGATGCTGGCATGCGAGACATCGTCCCATGTCGCCGACCGGGTGAACGCACACCCCCCGCCGTGAACTGCCCGATCGGTCACCCGATCGTGACCGGAACGTCCCGGGGCGGGCGGTTCGCACCGCCCGCCCCGGTCGTTCCGCCCCGGCTACCTCCCCGCGCCGTCCACCACGGCCGCCCACTCGTCGAGCAGCTGCTGCGTCGCCGCGTCGTCCGGGCCCTCCGCCCACAGGTGGGTGACGGCCTCGGCCGGGTCCGGCAGCACCAGCGTCCAGCGCCCGTCCGCCTCGACCACCCGCACGCCGTCGGTGGTGTCCAGCCGCCGGTTGCCCGCCGCCTCCACCACCGAGCGCATCACCATGCCCTTGGCCGCCCACGGCGTGGCGATGTCCCGCCGCTGGATGTGCGCCTGCGGGATCCGCGCGTCGATCTGACTCAGCGTCAACTGGGTCCGCGCCACCAGGCCGACCAGGCGCACGAAGGCCGCGGCCCCGTCCAGCACGCCGCTGAACTCCGGCACCACGAAGCCGCCGCGCCCGTCCCCGCCGAAGACCGTCGAGTCCGCCGCGGCCGCCTTGGCCAGGTCGTCCGGCGAGGTGGTCGTCCAGATCACCTGGGTGCCGTGGTACGCCGCCACCTGTTCGGCGATCCGCGTGGTGGTCACCGGCAGCGCCACCTGCCCGCTGCGCCGCTCGGCCGCGACCAGGTCGAGCAGCACCAGCAACGCCCGGTCGTCCTCGATCACCCGGCCCAGCTCGTCCACGAAGGAGACCCGCTCGCCGACGGGGTCGAACCGCACCCCGAAGGCCGCCCGCGAGGAGGCCACCAGCTCACCGAGCCTGGCCAGCCCGGCCCGCCGCTCCTCCGCGTCCTCCGTCGGCCGCGCCTCGTCCAGGCCGCCGCTGACGGTGAGCGCCTCCACCCCGAGCCGCCCCAGGATCGAGGGCAGCACCAGCCCGGCACTGCCGTGCGCGGCGTCCACCACCACCTTCAGCCCGGCCTCCCGGACCCCACGGGTGTCCACCGCCCGCAGCAGGTTCCCCGCGTACGAGTCGAAGACGCTGGCCGGGTGCTGCAGGTCCCCGATCTCGCCCGGGAAGGCCCGCCGGTACTCCTGGCGCGCGTACACCCGGTCGAGCTTGCGCTGCCCGGCCTGCGACAGGTCGGCCCCGCGCTCGTCGAAGAACAGGATGTCCAGCGAGTCCGGCACCCCGGGCGAGGTCCGCAGGAAGATCCCGCCGGCACCACCGCGGGCGGTGTGCTGCCGGGCCACCGGCATCGGCACGTTCTCCAGGTCGCGGACGTCGATCGCGCTGGTCTGCAGGGCAGAGATCATCGCCCGTTTGAGTGCCCGGGCCCCGCGCGAGTGGTCACGCGCGATGGTGACGGTGGCGCCCTTCTTCAGCGTGGTGGCGTACGCCCCGGCCAGCCGGACGGCCAGCTCCGGGGTGATCTCCACGTTGAGGATCCCGGAGACGCCGCGCACCCCGAAGAGGTGCTCCTGCCCGCGGGACTCCCAGATCACCGAGGTGTTGACGAAGGCACCGGCCTCGACGGTCTTGAACGGGTAGACCCGGACGTTGCCCGAGATGATCGACTCCTCGCCGATCAGGCACTCGTCCCCGATCACCGCCCCGTCCTCGATCCGGGCCGCCCGCATCACGTCGGTGTTCTTGCCCACCACGCACCCGCGCAGGTTGGACTGCGGCCCGATGTAGACGTTGTCGTGGATCACCGCCTTGTGCAGGAACGCGCCCCGCTTCACGACCACGTTGGAGCCCAGGACGGTGTGCTCCCGCAGCTCCACGCCGGCCTCGACCTTGGCGTAGTCCCCGATGTACAGCGGCCCGCGCAGCACCGCCTCCGGGTCCACCTCGGCCCCCTCGGCGATCCAGACCCCCGGAGAGATCTCGAAGCCGTCCAGCTCGACGTCGACCTTCCCCTCCAGGACGTCCGCCTGGGCCTTGCCGTAGCTCTCGTGGGTGCCCACGTCCTCCCAGTAGCCCTCGGCGACGTAGCCGTAGACCGGCTTGCCCTCCTTGAGCAACTGCGGGAAGACGTCGCTCGACCAGTCCACCACCTCGCCGGCCGCCACGTAGTCGAAGACCTCCGGCTCCATGACGTAGATCCCGGTGTTCACGGTGTCCGAGAAGACCTGCCCCCAGGTCGGCTTCTCCAGGAACCGCTCGACCCGGCCCTCCTCGTCGGTGATGGTGATCCCGAATTCCAACGGGTTCGGCACCCGGGTCAGGCAGACCGTCACCAGCGCGCCCTTGCTCCGGTGGAACTCGATCAGATCGGTGAGGTTGAAGTCGGTCAGCGCGTCACCGGAGATCACCAGGAACGAATCGTCCCGGAGGGCGTCCTCCGCGTTCTTCACGCTTCCCGCGGTACCGAGCGGGATCTCCTCATTGGCATAGGTGAGGTGCATACCCAGTTCTTCACCGTCCCCGAAGTAGTTCTTCACCAGGGAGGCGAGGAACTGCACGGTGACGACGGTGTCCGAGAGGCCGTGTCGCTTGAGCAGCCTCAGCACGTGCTCCATGATCGGGCGGTTCGCCACCGGCAGCAGTGGTTTGGGCATGCTCGAGGTCATCGGGCGAAGGCGAGTTCCCTCGCCCCCTGCCATCACAACGGCTTTCATTCGGGTGCGTCCTCCTTCGCGGCTCTGGAAAACCCCTGCACGGGCTTCCATCAAACCGTTCCGCAGGCATCTCTACCCGTTGAGTCCCCCTCGACGCACCGGAGGGGCGTGGGACTCGTCTCGTCCCACGCCCCTCCGGAGCACCGCACTTCTCCGCGATCAGGCCGCGACGGCCCGATCCGCCTTGACCAGCTGCCGCACCTGAACGGCGTACAGGATGCCGGCCCACCAGTAGAGCACCGTGCCCCACCAGATGAACGCCCAACTCACCACCGCGGCCGTGTCCGCCAGCCAGCTGTCACCACTGCCCAGGAGCAGGAGCGGGAAGGCGTACATCAGGTTGAAGGTCGCCGCCTTCCCCAGGAAGCTCACCTGGAGCGGCCCGTACCCGTGCTTGCTCAACACCGGCAACAGCGCCCCCAGGAACACCTCACGCGCCAGCAGGATCGCCGTGACCCACCAGGGCAGGATCTCCCGCCAGGTCAGCCCTACCAGCGTCGACAGCACGTACAGCCGGTCCGCGGCCGGATCGAGGATCTGCCCGAGCCGGCTGATCTGCCCCCACCGCCGGGCCAGCTTCCCGTCCAGGTAGTCGCTGATCCCGCTCAACATCAGGATGGCGATCGCCCAACCGTCGTTGTTCGGCCCCCCGAACACCGGCCAGAGAATCAGCCACAGGAAGATCGGAACGCCCACCAGCCGGCCCATGCTCAGCAGGTTGGGAATGGTGAGGACGCGGTCGGTCTGAACGCGCGTCTCCTGGACCTCCACGAGGGGGCCTCCCTGTACGGTACGAAAACGGTGCGGACTGACCATACAACAGAGAAGCCCCCCATCCTGAGGATGAGGGGCTTCTCTTGAATGATTGTTCGGCGGCGTCCTACTCTCCCACAGGGTCCCCCCTGCAGTACCATCGGCGCTGTGAGGCTTAGCTTCCGGGTTCGGAATGT
>NZ_JBSGEL010000062.1:0-45063 GCF_053602875.1 Kitasatospora sp. NPDC004289
CTCCGTCATCACCCCCATCGGCCTGGACCACACCGACCGCCTCGGCAACACCACCGGCGAGATCGGCACCCAGAAGGCCGGCATCATCAAGACCGACGCCACCTGGAGGCCCGCCTGCGGGCTGCCCGCCGCCGCGAGCGACCGCTTCGCGGCCGGAGCGGCCTGGACGGCCGCGGCGTCCACCGAGCCGCCGGCGATCAGGTCACCGAGCGCCTTGGCCGAGTCACGGTAGGTCCCGGTGACCCGCAGCGCGGCCCCCTTGACCTCGGCCCGGAACTCCCGGCCGATCCGGCCCGCCTCCACGACCGGGGCGGGCAGCGGACGGCCGGCCTCCACCACCGGGGCGGAGGTGCCGGCCGGTACCGGCTCGACCACCAGGACGTCGGCCCGCTCGGCGGCCGGCTTGGCCGGGCAGTCCTGGTCCGCACCGGGGGTGCCCAGGAAGACCGCGTTCCGGTCCAGCCGGACGCAGGCCCTGGGGTTCTTCTCCAGGTCGACCACCTGCCAGCCGGCCGGGACGGCCAGCTCGAGCCCGCGGTACGAGACCTGCTGGGTGCCCGGCGCCTCGGCGGCGGCCGCCACCGAGACCCCGCTCGCGGCGGCGGACAGCGTCAGCAGCAGCACGGTGGTGCTCCTGCTCAAACGGTTGCGCATGGAATGAGGTCCACCCCTTCGTTCGACGGGCCGCCGCGCCGTACGCGACGGCTCGGCCCGCACAGGGGTGAGCACGGATGTCCCCGCGGCCGCCCCCGCTGGCCGGAGTGGACTCTAGTACGGAGAACGGACACCCCCTCACCCCGGTCGGGTGGTGAGGGGGTGTCGGGTGTCAGACCCGGCCCCAGGTCCCGGTGGACCAGAGCGCCCCGCCGGCCGACGGGCCACCGCCCTCGCGGTAGAGGACGAAGTTGCCGTCGTCCTGCAGCAGTCCGTACGCCCCCGGGTTGCCCCAGGTGCCGGTGGCCCAGACCGGGCGGCGGCCGGGGCCGGCGCCCGGGCTGTAGACGACCAGGTTCCCGTCCCGCTGCAGCTCGATCGAGTTCAGGTCCCCGGAGGTGCCGGTGGCCCAGAGCGGCCTGCCGTCCGACTTGCGGTAGAGCACCAGGTTGCCGTCCTTCTGGTGCACCAGCCAGGCCGTCCTGGAGCCCAGCCACTGGCTGGCGCCGGAGCCCCAGTCCGCGGGCCAGAGCGCGTCCATGCCCGGGTTGCTGCTGACGGTACGGGTGTTGGAGGGGCTCCAGGCCTGGCCGTTCCCGTCACGGACCGCAAAGTCGCCGTACTCGTCGATCCGGGCACAGGCCCTGTCGATGCCCCAGGTGTGGGTGGACCAGAGCGCTCCGCCGGAGGTCGGGCCGCCCCCCTCGCGGTAGACCACGAGGTTGCCGTCGGCCTGCATCAGCAGGTACGCGCCGGGGTTCCCCCAGGTGCCGGTGGACCAGAGCGCGGGGCCGAGCCCGTTGCCGCGGGCCTGGTCCCAGAGGTGGAGCACCACGTTGCCGTCGGCCTGCACCACCAGCTTCACCTTGTCGGTCGCCAGGGTCTGCCCGGCCGTCAGCCTGTCGCCGGGCGACAGCGGCTGCGACTCGCCCGGGAGGCTCCTCGCCTCACAGCTGAGCGGCTGGTCCTCCGCCGCCGCGGCCGGAGCCGTGGCGGCGAGCAGTACCAGTCCGACGAGAGAGGCGGCCATCCGCCCCAACTGCCCTGATTTCAAAGGAGATCCCCCAGTCTGCGCGTGGACCACGATCCGCGGTCGCGGCACGCTACCAGGGGAGGGCGAGGGCCCGGCACCGAAATACCGGGCCCTCCGCACCACCGGTTGACGGACCGTCAGTCGTTCGGGACGGTCGCGTAGCGCGGGGTGCCCTCGGCCATCTGCTTGAGGGCGTCCTTGCGGTCCCGCTTCGACAGCTTGTCGATGTAGAGGAAGCCGTAGAGGTGGTCGGTCTCGTGCTGCAGGCAGCGGGCGAAGAAGCCGGTGCCCTCGACCCGGACCGGGTTGCCGTCCTTGTCCTGGCCGGTCACCGCGGCGTAGTCCGGGCGCGGCAGCTCGGCGTAGGCGGTGGGGACGGAGAGGCAGCCCTCGTTGCCGTCGTCCAGGTTGCGCGGGCGGTCGGCCGGGAAGGGCTCCAGCACCGGGTTGATCACGTGGCCGACGTGGCGCACGCCCTCGTCGTCCGGGCAGTCGTAGACGAACACCTTGGCGTCCACGCCGATCTGGTTGGCTGCCAGGCCGACGCCCTCGGCCGCGTACATCGAGACGAACATGTCGTCGATCAGCGCCGACAGCTCCGCGTCGAAGTCCGTGACGGTCCTGGTCTCCCGGTGCAGCACCGGGTTCCCGACCACGGTGATCGGACGGGCCGTGCCCTTGGACGTGTCCGGCAGCTCACCCACGATCCGGCCCGCGCCCGACTCCTGGTGGTCGTGGTCGTGGTCGTGACCCTCGTGGTCGTGGTCGTGGCCCTCGTGGTCGTGCTGGTCCGCCATCGCTCCCGCTCTCCTGTACTCGGATCTTCCGGGTAAAGAGTACGGTGCACCCGCCGCCCGCGGTCCTTGCTCCCGGGAGCTCAGCAGACCTCTTCGAGGTCCCGGTAGGCCCGGCTGTCCGGCGAGCCGTCCACCCAGCCGTCCAGCAGTGCCCGGACCAGCGCCGCCGGGGCGGCGATCCCGCACTCCCGCTCGGCCAGCCAGGCCAGGCCCGAACCGGCCTGGCTGAGGTGGCTGAGGTGTCCCGGGTGGGCGGCGTCCCCGTCGTCGTGCGGATCGTGGTGCACCGTGCGGCCGTCGTCGCTCGGCATCCGGCTCTCCGAACAGGCCCGGCAGAGCAGGCGGACGGAGGAGGTCCAGTCCTCGGCGGCGTACCCGGCGTCGGCCACCAGCCGCTCCAGCGCGTCCCGGTCGGCCGCCGTCCGGGCGTGCAGCAGCACCACGTAGGTGGGCACCGGGGAGGGCGCCCAGAGCTCGATCTCGTCGAAGACCGGGTACGCCACCCCGTCGGCCACCCGCTCGCCGTGCGGGGCGCCGTCGTGCAGCACCACCTCGCCCCAGCGGCGGCCGGAGGAGGGCAGCGGGATGGAGAGCACCTCGATCCGGGCCGGGTCCAGGCGCCGGCCCCAGACCACCTCGGCCTCGCCCTCCGGCGAGAGCCGCACGGGCGTGGTGCCCAGGTCCAGCTGGACCGGGCCGTCCTGGGCGCCGCCGGGCAGCCGCAGGCCGTACGCCTGCCAGGCGCGCCGGGCCAGCGACCAGTCCTGGAGGGCGGTGGCGGTGATGCCGAGGTTCCACCAGTCGGGTGCGCCCTGGTCGCGGTCGAGCAGGGCGACGGCGCGCAGCCCGGCCGCCCGGGCCTGCTCCCAGTCGCGGCGGAACTTGTGCAGCAGGGCCAGGTTGAACCAGGAGTCGGAGAGCCAGGGCTCCAGGTCGGCGGCCATCACCAGCAGGGTGCCGGCGTCCTCGTAGCGGCCGTCACCGATCAGGGTGAACGCCCGGTCGGTGGTCTGCCGCCAGGTCGCCGACGGCCGGTGCCGTGCGCGGTGGAAGATCCTCACGTTCCGTCCCTGCCGTAGTCGTCCGCCGGTTGACCGGCCCGCCGGGTGACGGGCCCCCGGCCCGCCCGGACCGGGCCCTTTCCTCGCTATGACCGCATCCAACCACGACGCCCCCGGGCCGCGCTCCTTGCGAGGGTGCTCAGTCAGGTCCGGAGGCCACGCCGGGCGGAACCGTCCCGGGGGTGTCAGGTAGCGGCGTCCGCGATCAGTCCGGGTACCGAGCACCCGCGGCTGACGGGAACAGACCGCCCAGCGCGTCCAGCACCCTCGGGTCGTAGAGCCGGCCGCCCTCCGCCCGCAGCCGGCCGAGCACCTCCCGGCGGCCGTCCGGCTCGCCCAGCCCGCGGGCCCGGGCCGCGGCCGACAGGTCGTCATAGGCGTTGGCCACCCGGATGATCCGGGCGGCCAGCGGGACGGAGGGATCCTCCCGGCCGTCCGGCCCCCGGCACGGATCGGCCAGCCGGGCCACCTGCCCGGCCACCCGGCGGGGCACCCCGGTCCGGCTGATCACCTCGCTGCCGAGCCGGGCGATCCGCTGCTGCTCGGCCTGCGGCAGCAGCGCGGTGGCCCCGCCCGGCACCGGCTCGACCAGCGAGAGCTGCCCGATGTCGTGCATCAGGGCGGCGTACTCCAGCAGGGCCAGGTCCCGGCTGCCGAGCCCGAGCTCGCGGCCGAGCGCGCAGGCCGTGTCGGCCACCCGGCGGGCGTGGCCCGGCGGGGTGTAGCCGGCCACCTCGGTGGCCCGGGCCAGCGTCTCGATGGTCTGCCCGGTGGTCGCCCGGATCCCGGCGGCCCGGCGGAACGAGGCCTGCGCCAGCACCAGCGGGGCGCAGAACAGCGGCAGCGCCCAGAGCCCGACCTCGCCCGCCAGCAGGCTGATCAGCATGCCGGTGGCCACGATCGCCGAGCCGATCCCGAGCAGCGAGCGCAGCTCGTCCTCCAGCGCGGCCCCGAACCGCAGCCCGTGCGCGGCCCGCCGCTGCACCGCCGCCAGGGTGGCGTCGCAGAGTGCGGCCAGCGCGGCGACCCCGGTCAGGAACACCCCGTAGACCGGCCCGGCCAGCGGCAGTTGGTCCAGCGCGCCGCTGTTGTACAGCGGCTGGAACAGCACCCCGGCGAAACCCACCGTCAGCACCCGTCGGGCCGCCCCGTCCAGCACCCCGGGCGCCGGCTCCCCGCCCCCGTGCGCGGGGCGGCGGGAGCGCCGCCGGTGCGGGAAGCGGCCGAGCAGGGTGCCCACCCCCGCGACCGCGACCACCTGGGTGACGCTGTGCGTGGTGGGCAGGCCGTGCAGCGGCCCGAGCAGGGCGTACGCCAGCGCCACCGCGGTGCCGATCGGGGCCTGCTCGCGGTCGCCCGGCAGGGTGATCCGGACGCGTTCGCCGACCGCCACCACCAGCGCGAAGGCGGCCGCCACCAGCGGCGCCGCCACCCCGTGGTGCAGCACGTCCAGGCAGCAGAGCAGGAACAGCCCGGCCGCGGCCAGCCGCAGCGCCCGGATCACGAGCTGCCGCGCATCAGGTCGGACGAGCCGCGGCGGGCGGGCTCGGGCACCCCGAGCGGGATGTCCGGCACCTCGCCGTCCCAGCCGCCGGGCGGCGGCAGCGCGGGCCGCCAGCCGTGCTCGGCCACCGCCTCGACCAGTGCCCGCACCATCCGCGGGTCGAACTGGCTGCCCGCGCACCGCTCCAGCTCGGTCACCGCCTCGGCCACCGGGCGTCCCCGCCGGTAGGAGCGGGTGGAGGTCATCGAGTCGAAGGCGTCCGCCACCGAGATGATCCGGGCGAACTCCGGGATCCGGTCCCCCGCCAGCCCGTGCGGGTAGCCGCGCCCGTCCATCCGCTCGTGGTGGTGCAGGATGCCGCCGCGCGCCTCGCCCAGGAAGTCGATCCCGCGCACCAGCTCGAAGCCGAACACCGGGTGCACCTCGACCGCCCGCCGCTCGGCCTCGGTGAGCGGGCCGTTGCGCCGCAGCAGCTCGGTGGCCACCCCGAGCTTGCCGACGTCGTGCAGCGTCCCGGCGAAGTGCAGGGTGCGCAGCCGGTCCTCGGCCATCCCGAGCTGACGGGCGATCATCACCGAGGCCCGGCCGACCCGTTCGCTGTGGCCCCGGGTGTAGGCGTCCTTGATCTCCACCGCCTGCACCAGCGCCTGCACGGTGGCCCGGTGCGCCGTCCGCTCCCGGCTGCCCTGGGCCGAGACCCAGGCCGAGATGGAGAACGGCAACAGCGCCAGCACCGCGGCGAACGCCCCGTACGGGCCCTGCCAGAGCACCGCCACCATCAGCCCGCCCGCCCCGTGCAGCAGCGCCCCGGCCAGCCGGCCGCCGAGCCCCTCCGCCACCGCGGTCCGCCCGGGGCCGCCCGTGGCCAGGCGCCGCATCGCGGCCACCAGGGCCGCGTTGACCAGGCAGAACAGCAGGACGGCGGCCAGTGCGGGCAGCGCCGCGCCCGGGAAGCGGGAGCCGAGCAGCAGTTCGGGACCGTGCAGCAGCCGGAACAGCAGGGCGGCCGCGAAGGCGGAGAGCCCCAGCTGGGCCGCGTTCCACGCCCGCCGCAGCGCCCGAGGCGCGGCGGCCGGGGCCACCAGCGCGGCCGGGACGGCGACCAGGGCGGCCGCGGCGGGCGGCAGCATCAGCACCCCGGCGAACAGCACCGGGAGGAAGACCGGCCCGGCCGCCTCCGCCTCCACCGGCCGGGCCACCGGGGCCGACGGCCGCCCGGTGAGCACCGCCCGGGCGGCCCGCGCGGTGCGCAGGCAGGGGGTCGGGCTGCCCTGGGCCAGCGAGTCCCAGCAGGCGTGCAGCAGGGCCAGCAGCCCGAGCCGGGGCCAGTGGACCGGGCCCGACAGCGGCCCACCGCCCGGCAGCGCGAGGGTCAGCACACCCGCGACCGCGCCGCACAGCACCAGCACCACGTACCGTCTGGCCGCTCCCGGCAGGGCCGGGGCCGCCTCGTCACCGACGATCTCCGCCTCCCGCCAAGGCCGCAGTTCCCTTGGGGCACCCGCCTACTGAGGGCCCGTCAGGGAGAATAGGGGCCCGGCGGGCGGGCTGGACGCCCGATCCGGGAATGCCCCGGTCGGCGCAGCGCCGACTCACTCGAACGAGTGAGGGTGCGGCGGACACGGAGAAGCCCGGCAGGCCGCGACGGCCTACCGGGCTCCCCCGCGGATGCTCGTGCCTACTCGGCCGCCTCGGCGGCCAGCGGCTGCGGCTCGCCCTCGCGCTGGGCCGCGCGGATCAGGTCGATCCGGGCGAGCACCTTGCCGCGCAGGTCGGCCGGCGAGTGGTCGCTGGAGCAGGAGCGCTTGACCAGGGCCTTGATGGCGGCCTCCAGGCCGTACTCCTCCAGGCAGGGGGAGCACTCGTCGAAGTGCACCCTCAGCTTGGCGCAGTCCCCCTCGGCCATCTCGTTGTCGAGCAGCTCGTAGAGGTGGTCGAGCACCTCTCCACAGTCGGTGTCGTGCGGATCGCCGCAGCTCATGAGCCCGAGCCCTTCGCTTCCTGCCCTGCACCGCTGCCGGCGGGGACCAGCCCGCGCTCGCGGGCGTAGTCCTCCAGCATGACGCGCAGCTGACGGCGGCCACGGTGCAGCCGGGACATCACCGTGCCGATGGGAGTACCCATGATGTCCGCGATCTCCTTGTACGCAAAGCCCTCTACGTCCGCGAGGTAGACCGCGATCCGGAACTCCTCCGGGATCGCCTGCAGGGCGTCCTTCACGTCGCTGTCCGGGAGGTGGTCGAGCGCCTGGGCCTCGGCCGAGCGCAGACCGGTCGACATGTGCGACTCGGCCCGGGCCAGCTGCCAGTCCTCGATCTCCTCGGCGGCGGTGCGCTGGGGCTCCCGCTGCTTCTTCCGGTACGAGTTGATGAACGTGTTGGTGAGGATCCGGTAGAGCCAGGCCTTGAGGTTGGTGCCCTCGCGGAACTGGTGGAAGGACGCGTACGCCTTGGCGAACGCCTCCTGGAGCAGGTCCTCGGCGTCGGCCGGGTTGCGGGTCATCCGCAGGGCCGCCGAGTACATCTGGTCCAGGTAGCCGAGGGCGTCGCGCTCGAAGCGCTCGCGCCGCTCGTCCTCGGTCTCGTCGGCCGACACCCGGAAGGTGTCCTCGCCGATCGCCTCGGCCAGCTCCTCACCCGTCAGCACCGCGCTGACCTCGACCGGCTCGGCCTCGTGCTCCGCTCCGACGACCGGACCCACCTCCTCGGCAGTACGGGCAGGCGCCTGGGTGGGCCCGCCCGACAGCGAGGATATCGGGCTGACGGACTTCCCGCCCGCGCCGATCCACTCGGACCAGTCCGGCATCGCCGAAGCCGCGCCCTGACGCTCGGGGCACGCGATCGAACCCATCTGCCCTGCCTCTCCACCGGTTGCACCGTGCTGACGTGAGGCTTCAACCCCTCACCCGCACCGGTAATTCCCGGTACGCCGGACGGACCTGTCAGGGCTGGTCAGAGCCAGTCCAGCACCGCCGCGGTGATCACCTCCAGCGCCTCCTCCTGGGAGACCGGCGCGCGCTTGGGCACCGCGAAGCCGTGGTCCCCGTACGGGACCTCGACCAGCCGGTGGGTGTCCGGCAGGGCCGGGTACTCGGCGGGCGTGCCGAAGGTGTCCCGGCCGCCCTGCAGCACCAGGGTGCGGCAGCCGGTGGAGAGCAGTTCGTCCGCCCGGCTCTTCTCCGGCTTCCCCGGCGGGTGGAGCGGGAAGGCCAGCGCGAGCACCCCGGCCGCGCCGAGGGCTCCCGCCGTCCGGCAGGCCACCCGGGCCCCGGCGCTGCGGCCGCCGAGGTACAACGGCAGCCCTTGCCCGCCGAGTTCGGCGATCACCGGGAGCCAGCCGGCGTCCAGGGTCTTCGGCGCGGGGGCGACCTTCCTGCCGGCCACCCGCCAGGGCTGCTCGACCAGGGCCACGGTGATCCCGTGCCCGGGCAGCACGGTGGCCAGCGCCCGGAGGTCGCGCGCCTCGACGCCGCCGCCGGCGCCGTGGCCGAGGGCCAGCAGGGCACGGGGCTCCGCGGCGGCCGGGTGGAGGGTGATCCGGGCCTCGCCGGCCGGGGTGGGAACGAGCATGACACTCCGTCAGGTGGGGCGGCGCTCTGTCAGAACCGCCGCCGGGAACTGTGTCGTATCAGAACAGCACGCTCTCGTCGGGTTCGACCTCGTCCGCCGGGCGCAGCAGTTCGGGTCCGTTGTTGCGGATGTTGCCCACCGCCGGGCCGACCGGCCGGGCCACCAGGGCGCCGGGCGCGGGCGGGACGAGCAGCGGGAAGAGCCGGCCCGGGTCGTCCAGTGCCGGGTCGAGCCAGGCGTCGAAGGAGGAGGGGTCCAGGAAGAGCGGCATCCGGTGGTGGATCGGGGCCAGTGCGGGCTCGGCGTCGGTGGTGACGATCGCGCAGGTGACCATCCAGGCCTCCGGGTGGTCCGGCGGGTGGCGGCGGTCCCGCCAGAACTCGTACACCCCGGCCAGCGCGAGGACGGTGCCGTCCGCCCGGTGCACGAAGTAGGGCTGCTTCCTCGGCTTCCCCTTCTCCGTGGGTATGGTCTCCCACTCGTAGTAGCCGTCCACCGGGACCAGGCAGCGGCGGGAGGCGAAGGCCTGCCGGTAGGAGGGCTTCTCGTGGATGGTGTCCGAGCGCGCGTTGATCATCTTCACCGCCGTCTCCGGCGACTGCGACCATGCCGGCACCAGGCCCCAGCGCAGCACCCGCAGCTGGCGCACCGGCGCGCCGCCGCCCCGCGGCGGGCGGTCCAGCACCACGAAGGCCGGGGAGGTCGGGGCGACGTTCCAGCTGGCCGCGACGGTCTCGGTCGGGTCCCACTGCTCGACGCCGAAGATCCCGACCAGGTCCTCGGGCGCGGTGGTGGAGGCGAAGCGTCCGCACATGACGGCCAGCTTGCCACGGCCGTTCTCACCCGAAGGGCAGAACCGGACGGTTCCGCCCGGCCGTCCTGGCATGGGAGGCTGCCGGTCCGGCGTGGTGGAGGAGGTAGGGAATGGACTTCGCGGGACTGTGGCGGACGGTCACCGATGCGGTCACCGCCACCCAGCCGGCCCCGCCGCGCTGGCTGGTGCTGGCCTGCGCCGGGGCCGCGCTGCTGGCGGTGGTGCCCCGGCCGCTCTGGCGGCTCAGCCGGAACGTGGTGACCATCGCGCACGAGGGCGGCCACGGGCTGGTCGCGCTGCTGACGCGCCGTCGGCTCTCCGGCATCCGGCTGCACTCGGACACCTCCGGCCTGACCATCTCCTCCGGCCCGCCGACCGGCCCCGGCATGATCCTCACCGCCGCCGCCGGGTACACCGCTCCCCCGCTGCTCGGCCTCGGCGGCGCCGCGCTGCTGGCCGGACAGCACGTCACCCAGCTGCTCTGGATCTCGGTGGTGCTGCTGGCCGGGCTGCTGGTGATGATCCGCAACCTCTACGGGCTGCTCTCGGTGGTGGTCACCGGCGGCGCCTTCTTCCTGATCTCCTGGTACGGCGGCAGCCAGCTGCAGTCCGCCTTCGCCTACGCGGGCGTCTGGTTCCTGCTGCTGGCCGGGGTCCGGCCGGTGCTGGAGCTCCAGGGCAAGCGCCGCCGCGAGGGAGCCCGCTCCACCGACGCCGACCAACTGGCCCGCCTCACCGGCCTCGGGCCCCTCCTCTGGGTGACGGTCTTCCTGCTGGTCGCCCTGGTCTCCCTGGCCCTCGGCTCGGCCTGGCTGCTGGGCTGAGCCCCCGTCAGCTCCGCCCGGGCGGTACGTACAGCGAGGGCCCCTAGACTGAGCGCATGACCGAAGAGCTGTGGCCCGCACCCGTCGCGACCGGTGCCGTCGACGCGACCGTCACCATCCCCGGCTCGAAGTCGGCGACCAACCGCGCGCTGGTGCTGGCCGCGCTGGCCGACGGCCCCGGGTGGGTCCGGCGGCCGCTGCGCAGCCGGGACTCCCAGCTGATGGCGGACGGCCTGCGCGCCCTCGGCGTGACCGTCGAGGAGACGGTCAACAACGCCAGCGGCGGCACCGGCGGCGGCGAGGCCTGGCGGGTCATCCCGGCCGGCCGGCTCCGCGGCCCGGCCCAGGTGGACGTCGGCAACGCCGGCACGGTGATGCGCTTCCTGCCCCCGCTGGCCGCGCTGGCCGACGGCCCGGTGCACTTCGACGGCGACCCGCGCAGCCACGAGCGGCCGCAGCACGGCGTGATCGACGCGCTGCGCGCCCTCGGCGTGCGGATCGACGACGGCGGCCGCGGCGGCTTCCCGCTGACCGTGCACGGCACCGGCGCGGTGGACGGCGGCACGGTGGAGCTGGACGCGTCCTCCTCCTCCCAGTTCGTCAGCGCCCTGCTGCTCTCCGGCGCCCGCTACAACTCCGGCGTGGAGGTGCGCAACACCGGCTCCACCGTTCCCTCCCTGCCGCACATCCGGATGACCGTCGACATGCTCCGCAAGGCCGGCGCCCAGGTCGACGCGCCCGAGGACGGCGGCGAGAAGGACGTCTGGCGGGTCACCCCCGGCGCCCTGATCGGCCGTGACCTGGTGGTCGAGCCGGACCTCTCCAACGCGGCCCCGTTCTTCGCCGCCGCGCTGGTCACCGGCGGCCGGGTGACGGTCCGGGACTGGCCGAAGCACACCTACCAGCCGGGCGACCAGCTCCGCGACCTCTACACCCGGATGGGCGGCGCCTGCGCCTTCACCGACGAGGGCCTGGAGTTCACCGGCACCGGCCGGATCCACGGCATCGAGGCCGACCTGCACGACGTCGGCGAGCTCACCCCGGTGATCGCCGCCGTCGCGGCGCTGGCCGACTCCGAGTCGCACCTCTACGGCATCGCCCACCTGCGGCTGCACGAGACCGACCGGCTGGCCGCCCTGGCCAAGGAGCTGAACGAGCTCGGCGGCGACGTCAGCGAGACCGCCGACGGCCTGCGGATCCGCCCGCGCAGGCTGCACGGCGGCACCTTCCACACCTACGAGGACCACCGCCTCGCCACCGCCGCCGCCGTCCTCGGCCTGGCCGTGCCCGGCGTGCTGGTGGAGAACGTGGCCACCACGGCGAAGACCCTGCCGGACTTCCCGCAGATGTGGGCCGAGCTCCTCGGCCGGGGCTGACGGGGAATCACGACATGCGCCGCTACGGCAAGGACACCGACGAGGACGACATCCGCAACCGCCCGGCCCGCAAGGGCTCGCGGCCGCGGACCAGGATCCGGCCCAAGCACGAGGACGCCTCCGAGGCGATGGTGCTCACCGTCGACCGGGGCCGGATCACCTGCCTGGTCGAGGCCGGGACCAAGCGCGAGCGCGAGGTCACCGCGATGAAGGCCCGCGAGCTGGGCCGCAAGGGCGTGGTGGTCGGCGACGTGGTCCAGCTGGTCGGCGACCTCTCCGGCGAGCCGGACACGCTGGCCCGGATCGTCCGGGTGGAGGAGCGCAGCTCGGTGCTGCGCCGCACCGCGGACGACGACGACCCGTACGAGCGGATCGTGGTGGCCAACGCCGAGCAGCTGGCCATCGTCACCGCGCTGGCCGACCCGGAGCCCCGCTCCCGGCTGATCGACCGCTGCCTGGTGGCCGCGTACGACGCCGGGATGACGCCGCTGCTGGTGCTCACCAAGTCCGACCTGGCCCCGGCCGAGCCGCTGCTGGAGACGTACGCGCCGCTCGGCATCGACTACGTGGTGACCCGGCGGGACGAGCTGGAGACCACCGGCGCGGAGACCGTCCGGGAGCGGCTGCGCGGGATGGCCACCGTCTTCATCGGCCACTCCGGCGTCGGCAAGACCACCCTGGTCAACGCGCTGGTGCCGGAGCGTCAGCGGACCACCGGCCACGTCAACGCGGTGACCGGCCGCGGCCGGCACACCACCGTCTCGGCGCTGGCGCTGCGGCTGCCCCCGCCGCCCGGGGCCAAGCCCGGCTCGAAGAAGGCCCTGGAGCCGGGCTGGGTGATCGACACCCCCGGCTTCCGCTCCTTCGGCCTCTCCCACATCGACCCGTCCCGGGTGATCCTGGCCTTCCCCGACCTGGAGCCCGGCACGGAGGGGTGCCCGCGCGCCTGCAGCCACGACGAGCCGGACTGCGCGCTGGACGCCTGGGTCGAGGAGGGCCACGCCGAGCATGCCCGGCTGTACTCGCTGCGCCGGCTGCTGGCCTCCAAGGAGGCCCGGGAGGGCGACTGAGGTGACGTCCGGATGACTGGTCGGCACCTTTCGGCCCGTCAGAAGTGTCGGTCCGCCCCCTCGCGGCGATCATAGGAAGGTCGGACCGGCCGGTCCGGCCTCGCGAGGGGAGTCGGCTCGGATGGCTTGGGCTTTGGTGATCATCGCCGGACTGCTGGAGACCGGCTTCGCGATCAACCTCAAACTCAGCGAGGGCTTCACCAAGCTCTGGCCCACCGTCAGCTTCGCGGTCTTCGCCCTCGGCAGCTTCGGACTGCTCACCCTCTCGCTGAAGACCCTCCCGGTCGGCCCCGCCTACGCGGTGTGGACCGGGATCGGCGCGGCCGGCACCGCGATCTACGGCATGGTCTTCCTGGACGAGGCCACCTCGGTGCTCAAGCTGGTCTCCATCTCGCTGGTGGTCGCCGGGGTGATCGGCCTCCAGCTCAGCGGCTCCGCCCACTGAGTCCGGCCGGTCTGGGACGGACCGGTCCGCAGTGCGAGCCGAACTGGTCCCGGACGGACCCGGCTCGCTAGGGTTTTCGGCATGGCCGACTACCACGACGATCTCCGACTCGCCCACGTCCTCGCCGACTCGGCCGACTCGATCACCATGGAGCGCTTCAAGGCGCTGGACCTCAAGGTCGAGACCAAGCCCGACCTCACCCCCGTCAGCGACGCCGACAAGGCCGCCGAGGAGCAGGTCCGCAACGTGCTCGCCCGGGCCCGGCCCCGGGACGCGGTGCTGGGCGAGGAGTTCGGCCTGCAGGGCTCCGGCCCGCGCCGCTGGGTGATCGACCCGATCGACGGCACCAAGAACTACGTCCGCGGCGTCCCGGTCTGGGCCACCCTGATCTCCCTGCTGGAGGTCGGCCCGGACGGCGAGCAGCACCCGGTGGTCGGCATCGTCTCCGCCCCCGCGCTGAACCGCCGCTGGTGGGCCGCCAAGGGCCTGGGCGCCTACGCCGGCCGCAGCCTGGCCAAGGCCAGCCGGATCGAGGTCTCCAAGGTCTCCCGCCTGGAGGACGCCTCGCTCTCCTACTCCTCGCTCAGCGGCTGGGAGGAGCGCGCCCGGCTGGACGCCTTCCTGGACCTCACCCGCTCCTGCTGGCGCACCCGCGCCTACGGCGACTTCTGGTCCTACATGATGGTGGCCGAGGGCGCGGTGGACGTGGCGGCCGAGCCCGAGCTCTCGCTCTGGGACATGGCCGCGCCCTGCATCGTGGTGCAGGAGGCCGGCGGCCGCTTCACCGGCCTGGACGGCGTCGACGGCCCGGGCGGCGCCGACGCGGTGGCCTCCAACGGGCTGCTGCACGACGAGGTGCTGCGGGCGCTGACCGTCTGACGGCGCGTCCCGGGACATTGGTGCGGGCCCCGGGGGTGACTGAACACACCCGGGGCCCGCGGTCTCTGAACGTCCGTTACTTCTGCGTGCGCAGCTCGCGGACGGTCTCCTCCAGGCGCTTGCCGAAGTCGGCGTCGGCCTGGCGGAAGTTGTTGACGGCGCGCTCGACGATGTCCTCGCGGTCCGCCGACACCTTGGCGATGAAGCCGCCGAGGTTGGCGATCAGACGGGCCTTCTCGTCCTCGGAGAACAGGCGGTAGAGGTTGCCCGCCTGGACGAAGTCGTTGTCCTCGGCGTGCGAGGGGGCCGCGCTCTCACCGGTGGCGCCGGTCAGCGGCACCGAGGCCCAGAGCGGACGGTCGATCTGCACCGGGCCGCCGAAGGAGTTCGGCTCGTAGTTCTTCGCCCGGCCGTGGCGGCCGTCGTAGAGGTACCCGTCCCGGCTGTTGGTGTTCGCCTCGGTGGCGTGCGGACGGTTCACCGGCAGGTGGTCGGCGTTGATGCCGACCCGGTAGCGGTGCGCGTCGCCGTAGCCGAACAGGCGGCCCTGGAGCATCTTGTCCGGCGACGGGCCGATGCCCGGCACGAAGTGCGCCGGCGAGAAGATCGACTGCTCGACCTCGGCGAAGACGTTCTCCGGGTTGCGGTTGAGCTCCAGCTTGCCGATCTCGATCGGCGGGTAGTCCGCGTGCGGCCAGACCTTGGTCAGGTCGAACGGGTTGAAGCGGTAGTTCGCCGCGTCGGCCGCCGGCATGATCTGGACCTGCACGGTCCAGGTCGGGAAGTCGCCGTTCTCGATCGAGGTGCGCAGGTCGCGCTGGTGGCTGTCCGGGTCCTCGCCGGCCAGCACGGCGGCCTCGGCCGCGGTGAGGTTCTTGATGCCCTGGTCGGTCTTGAAGTGGTACTTCACCCAGAAGTACTCGCCGGCCTCGTTCTCCCACTGGAAGGTGTGCGAGCCGTAGCCGTTCATGTGGCGGTAGGACGCCGGGATGCCGCGGTCGCCGAACAGCCAGGTCACCTGGTGGGTCGACTCGGGCGACAGGCCCCAGAAGTCCCAGACGTTGTCCGCCTCCTGAGAGCCGGTGTACGGGTCGCGCTTCTGGGTGTGGATGAAGTCCGGGAACTTCACCGCGTCCTTGATGAAGAAGACCGGAGTGTTGTTGCCGACGAGGTCGTAGTTCCCCTCCTCGGTGTAGAACTTCAGCGCCCAGCCGCGCGGGTCGCGCACCGCGTCGGCCGAACCGAGGTTTCCCGCCACGGTGGAGAACCGCAGGAAGGTCTCGGTCTGCTTGCCGACCTCGGAGAGGAAGTTCGCCCGGGTGTACGCGGTCACGTCCGCGGTCACGGTGAAGGTGCCGTAGGCGCCGGCGCCGCGGGCGTGCACCACGCGCTCCGGGATGCGCTCGCGGTTGAAGTGCGCGAGCTTCTCGAACAGCAGCTGGTCCTGGACCAGCGCCGGTCCGCCCACACCCGCGGTCTCGGTGTTCTGGTTGTCCGAGACCGGCGCACCGGCCTCCGTGGTGAGGATGGGCCGCTCGCTCTGGGTGGTCATGTCGGGGTGCCTCCGCGTGTCCGGTCGTCGGTCGTAACCGTGTGCCTGAGCTTCGGCTCGATCCTAGCTTGGACTTTGTCTAAGTCAACACTGGAACCAAGTCGAGAACCTGGCTTACCCTGTCAGGCATGAGTGACCTGTTGGAAAGACTTCGCGGACGCGGCTGGCGCATGACCTCGCAGCGCCGTGTGGTGGCCGAGGTCCTCGACGGCGAGCACGTGCACCTCACCGCCGACGAGGTACACGCCCGGGCGGTGGAGCGCCTCCCCGAGATCAGCCGCGCCACGGTCTACAACACGCTGGGCGAGATGGTCTCCCTGGGTGAGGTGCTCGAGGTCTCCACGGACGGCCGCGCCAAGCGCTACGACCCCAACGCGCGGCACGCCCACCAACACCTCATCTGCTCCGGTTGCGGCTCCATCCGCGACGTCCACCCCCAGGGTGACCTGCTCGCCGCCCTCCCCGCAGCCGAGCGCTTCGGCTATGTCATCTCGGCGGCCGAAGTCACGTACCGGGGCCTCTGCCCTTCGTGCAGTCAGGCCTGAATTTCGGAATTGGTTACGCCTTCGGGGGCGCGAGGAACTGCGCGCTTCGGGAGGCGGCCCACCGGCAACTGAAGCACCGTCAGCCGGTTGCAGGTGCTGCCGTTCCCCTGCGCGCAGTTCCTCGCGCCCCCGGTGTAACCACGTACGTCCCTCGCGCCGCCGGTACTAAGCGCTGAGGTCCGTGTGCAGCGCGCCCAGCAGACGGGCGGCCCGCTCGGTGACCTCCGGGGGGCCGTAGTCGGCGGCGCGGCGGCACCAGGACTCGGCCTGGACCGGCTCGCCGCGACGGAGCGCCAGCAGGGCCAGCCGCAGGGCGGCCCGCCCGTGGCCGGCGTCGGCGGCCCGGGTGTACCAGGCGATGGCCTCGCCCTCCTGGTCCTGACGGGCCAACAGCAGGCCGAGGTTGAAGGCGGCGCTGCGGCTGCCCGCCTCCGCCGCCCGCCGGTACCAGCTCTCGGCGATCTCCAGCGCCCCGCGCTCCGCGGCCCGCACGCCCATCCGGACCTGCGCCCGCCGGTGCCCGGCGTCCGCCGCGACCGCGTACCAGTGCTCGGCCTCCGCGTCGGCGTCGCCGCGCCGGTCCAGCAGCGAGGCCAGCCGGAAGCCGCCCTCCGCTGAACCGCCGGCCGCCGCCTGGCGGTAGCGCTCCAGAGCACCCGTCAGCTGCCCGCGCTGCTCGTGGACGACCGCGAGCTGCAGCGCCGCCTCTCCGTGCCCCTCCGCCGCAGCGCGCGCGTACCACTCGTGCGCCTGCTGCTGCTCCCCGCGCCCGGCGTGCAGCACCCCGAGGTTGAACGCCCCGTCGACGCTCCCCGCCTCGGCGGCCTTCGAGAACCAGGGCTCGGCCCCGGACTCGTCGCCGCGCTGGAGCAGCACGACGGCCAGCGCGTTGCAGGCCTCCCGGTGCCCGGCGTACGCCGCGCGCCGGTACCACTGCTCGGCCTGTGCCTCGCGCCCGGCGCCCGCGCAGAGCAGGCCGAGGTTGAAGGCGCCGTTCTGGTCGCCGGCCTCCAGCGCCAGCCGGTACCAGTGCTCGGCCTCGACGGCCTCGCCGCGACCGGCGTGCAGGGCGCCGAGCGCGTTGGCGGCGTTGCCGTCACCGGCCTCGGCCGCCTCCTGCCACCACTCGGCGGCAGCAGTCAGGTCGCCCGCGTCGCGGTGCAGGAAGCCCAGCGCGCACGCCGCGCGCGCCTCCCCGTTCTGCGCCGCCTGCCGGTACCAGCGCGCCGCCTCCTCCACGTCGCCGCGCTCCTCCAGGAGCACGCCGAGCCGCAGCCCCGCGCGGGCGTGGCTGCGGGCGGCGGCGGTGCGGTACCAGGTCTCGGCGGTCTCCTTGTCGCCGGCCGCCTCGCGCATCCGGGCCAGGCGGTAGGCGGCCTCCCGGTGGCCGGCGTCGGCGGACACCTTGAACCAGCGCTCGGCGCGCACGTCGCGCCGGTGCTCCATCAGGTCGCCCAGCGCGTAGGCGCCGAGCGGGTGGCCGTGCTCGGCGGCGAAGTGCAGCCAGTACTCGGCGGCCTCCTCCTCGCCCTGGTCGCGCAGCTGCAGACCGAGCGCGTGCGCGGCCGGGGCCGAGCCGGCCACGGCCGCCTGCCGCCACCACTGGGCGGCCTCGGCCCGGTGGCCGCGCTGGTGCAGCAGCACGCCGAGGTTGTTGGCGGCGGCCCGCAGTCCGGCGGAGGCGGCGCTGCGCAGGTAGGGCTCGGCGTCCTCCAGGTCACCGCGGCGCAGCAGCAGCGCACCGAGCTGGCTGGCCGCGTTCGGGTCGCCCTGGTCGGCGGCCTGACGGTGCCTCACCTCGAGGGCGGCCTGCTCGCGGGCGGCGAGGGCGGACTCGAAGCTCATCGGGTCGGGCTCGGGCTCGTCGGCGGGCGCGGCGTAGCTGCCCGCGGCGGGCGCGAACTGCCTGGCGGGCACCCGGACCAGGCTGTCGGGCCCGTAGCCGGCGGCTCGGGGAACCGTCAGGCCGCTGGTGCGCTGGGCCGGCAGCGCGGCGGCCGGCTCCTCGCTCTGCGCCCACGCCTCGGTGTCGACCGCCCCCACGGCCGACTTGTCCGCCCTGCCCGGATCGTTCCTTCCGATCAGCCTCATGCCGACTCCCGCTTCCCCCGAGTGCCGCGGCATCCGCCGGGGACGTCGAGGCTGCGACGGCGACCTCCCCGGGGCAGGGGAGTCAACTGCCGTACGGCGTCCCCCATGTGCTCCATCGTCGCATCACCCGCAACCCGCGTACACCTGCCCCGGCCAGGTTTGGCGGGAGCGGGCCGAAGCCCGGCGAGATTGCTTCAGCGCTTTGTCGATTTCCCGACACTTGCCCCCCACAAACCCCGGGGACGCATCGTACCGGAGCACGACCCGGACGGGTGAGCCCATTTGACGGGCGATCAGCCCCGGGAAGCACCGAAGGCCCGGAGATGAATCTCCGGGCCTTCGGTTCAGAGTAGCGGGGACAGGATTTGAACCTGCGACCTCTGGGTTATGAGCCCAGCGAGCTACCGAGCTGCTCCACCCCGCGTCGTTGTGTTCACAACTGTAGCACGGGGTCTGAGCAGGTCGTTAACCGGCCTTCTGCTGCGCTGCCGCCGTCGCGGCGTCGAGGGCGGACTTCAGTGCCTTCTGGGCCTCGCCGTACTTGGCCCAGTCGCCGTCCTTGCGCGCCTGCTCCATGTCGTTGAAGGCCTTCTGCGCGTCGGCCACCGCCTTCTGCTGCGCCGCGTCGCCGGTGCCCGGCGTGGTGGGCGTCGTCGGAGTGGTCGGCGTGGTGGGCGTCGTCGTCCCGGGGGTGGTCGGCGCGGTCGGCGTGGTGCCGGTGGTCGCGTTGCCGAGCACCTTCTTGAGCGCCTCCTCCAGCGTGCTCTCGAAGGCCACGTTGTCGTTCCCGTAGACCGCCAACACCCGCTGCAGCACCGGGTAGTTGGCGCCGCGGCCGCGGACGTAGACCGGCTCGATGTTGAGCAGGCCGCCGCCGACCGGGAGGGTCAGCAGGTTGCCGTACTCGACCTCGGAGTCGCCGCCGATCTTCAGGGTGTTCAGCTTGTTCGCCACGTCGGCGTTGGAGTTGAACTGCGACTGCACCAGCTTGGGCCCGAGCGTGTTGGAGTCTCCGGGCACCTTGAGGATCCGGATCTTGCCGTACTCCGGCCCCGGGTCCGCGCTGACGGCCATGAAGGCGGCCAGGTTGTCCCGCTTGCTGGGCACGAAGGTGGTGGTCAGCGAGAAGCTCGCCTGGGTCACCGCCGGGTCCGGCATCCGCACCGTCATGTAGTACGGCGGCTGCACGTCACCGGTGTTGGTGGTCGGGTCCACCGGCACCTGCCAGATGTCGGTGCCGTTGAAGAAGGAGTTGGCGTCCGTCATGTGGTACATGCCGAGCAGGTCGCGCTGCACCTTGAACATGTCCTGCGGGTACCGCAGGTGCGGCATCAGCGCGGACGGGATCTTGTCCTTGGCCTCGACCGTGCCGGGGAAGGCCTTCATCCAGGTCTTCAACACCGGGTCGGCGTCGTCCCACTGGTAGAGCGTCACCTCACCGGTGTAGGCGTCCACGGTCGCCTTCACCGAGTTCCGGATGTAGTTGACCTTGTTGACCGTGGTGAGCGTGCGCCCGCGCTGGTCGGTCAGCGAGTCCTTGGTGACGTCGCCCAGGGTGGTCTTGGAGGCGAACGGGTAGCCGTCCGAGGTGGTGTAGCCGTCCAGCACCCAGACCAGCTTGCCGTCCTGCACCACCGGGTACGGGTCGGCGTCGATCGACAGCCACGGGGCGACCTTCTCCACCCGCTCCTTGGGGGTGCGGTCGTAGAGCACCTTGGCGCCGTCGGTGATGGCGCCGGCGTACAGGATCTGCGGCTCGGCGAAGCGCACCGCGTACGCGGCCCGGGTGAACGGGTTGTCCAGCGAGACGCCGCTGTCGCCGGTGTACTTGTAGGTCTTGTCCCCGTTGTCGGTGGAGTAGTCGATCTCGTCGTTGGAGCCGCCGACGATGGAGTACGTCTTGGTCTCCTCGCCGTAGTAGATCCGCTGCTGGTAGTCGCCCAGCGCCCCGGTGGACGGCAGGCCCGACTCGGTGAAGACCGGCTGGCCCTTGTCGTTGACCTGGTTGCCCTTGGCCGAGACGACGCCGTAGCCGTGGGTGTACTTGAAGTGGTCGTTGATCCAGTTCCGCTGCTGCACCCCGTTGAGGTCCAGCTCGCGCAGGCCGATCACGGTGTCCTGGCCACCGATCTGGCCGTTGGTGTACCGGTCGACGTCCAGCGTCTTCGGGAACTTGTAGTACGACCGCTGCTGCTCGATCTGCTGGAAGGTCGGCGAGACCACGTTCGGGTCGAGCAGCCGGATGTCGGCGATGGTCTGCGCGTCCTGCTTGAGCGCCTCGGTGGAGGTGGACGCCTTGGGCGAGTACTGCTGCGTCTCGCTGTCGGCGATGCCGTACGCCTGCCGGGTGGCGTCGATGTTCTTCTGGATGTACGGCGTCTCCTTGGCCTGCTCGTTCGGCTTGACCTGGAACTGCTGCACGATCGCCGGGTAGAGCCCGCCGATCAGCACCGCCGAGAGCGCCATCAGCCCGAAGCCGATCAGGGCCGGGGCCCAGGTCTTCCGGATCGGGGTGAGGAAGAACAGCAGGGCGCAGATGATCGCCACGAAGAACAGGATGGTCTTGGCCGGCAGGAACGCGTTGGCGTCCACGTAGCGCAGCCCGGTCCAGCCGTCCACGCCCTTGTAGCCGCCGGTCTTCACCGCGAGCGCGTACCGGTCCAGCCAGTACGCGACCGCCTTCAGCAGCACGAACACGCCCAGCAGCACCGCCAGGTGGCCCTGCGCGCCCGGGCTGGCCTTGCGGCCGGGGCCCTGCAGGCGCAGCCCGCCGTACAGGTAGTGCACCAGCGCGGCCGCCAGCAGCGACACGATCACCGCGCTGAACGCGAAGCCCAGCAGGAACTCGTACCAGGGCAGCTCGAAGGCGTAGAACGAGACGTCCAGGTGGAACTGACTGTCCTTCACCCCGAACGGCGTCTGGTTGGTCCACAGCATCCAGGTCCGCCACTGACCGGCCGCCGCCGCGCCGGCCACCAGGCCGGTCAGCAGCGAGATCCCGATCAGCAGCCACTTCCGGTAGGGCGCCACGCCCATCCGGTAGCGGTCCAGGCTCTGCTGCTCCACCGACATCGCGGCCAGCGGCGGGCGCAGCCGGTGCGCCAGCCAGACGTTCAGTCCGACCACCACCGCCATCGCCAGACCGAAGACGGCGAACAGGCCCACCTTGGTCCAGAGCTGGGCGGTGAACACGGAGGAGTAGTGGAGCGACTTGAACCAGAGCCAGTCCGTCCAAAGACCCGCGAACATCACGAACAGCAGGAACAGCACCGCGAGGACGCCTGCGGTCAGCAGGAGCACCCGGGTGCGGCGGGAGGGCGGGCCGACTCTGGCACGGAAGCCCGGGCCTTGCGGGCGGTCCGGCATCTGGAAAACCAAGGGGGCACCTCTGGTGTGTCGTGTCGTCAGATTTCGGGCGGGTCTCCTGATGCAACTTAATGGCTCTTTACCTGAGTTCCCACGGTTCACCACGACTTCACGCACTCCGTCCGGTCGGACGGCGGCACTCCCCCCACCCACGGCCCCCAGAGCCTGCGCGGACCGCACCCGCCGCCGTGTGAGGATGGAGCCATGTCCGATGCCCTTGATGCCCTGGCCGGCGGCAAGCCGCCCGCCGCCTCCCCGCTGACCCGCGCCGCGCTGGAGATCGACGAGTACGCCGCCACCCTCGGCTGGGACCTCCCGGCCCGGCTGTTCGCCCTGGTCGACAGCGCCGCCCTGCGCCGCCAGGACCCGCGGCTGGCCAAGCAGCTCGGCCTGGGCCCGGACGACGACGGGCTGACCCCGGTCGAGCAGGACGAACTGCCCGCCGGCATGGAGCTGGACAAGTTCCTCGGCACCATCGCCTGGCCCGAGCAGGTGGCCGGCTGCGCCCTGGTGGTGGAGCGTCAGATGCTGCCGCCGGGCGCCGAGCAGACCCGCCCGAAGAACGCCACCGAGGCCCAGATCGCCGAGTGGGTCGCCAACCAGCCGGGCCGCGAGGAGGTCCGGATCACCGCCGCGGTGCTGCGCGACGGCAAGAAGGAGATCGCGCTGCGGCTGCGCTCCAAGGACGTCGCCCGCGAGGTGCTGACCGGCCCGGAGCTGGTCCCCGGCCTGACCGAGGCGCTGCTCTCCACCTTCTCCTAGGGCTTCTTCTCCTAGGGCTGACCCCGGGTCAGGCGGCCTTGCAGGACGGCAGGTCCGCCGCCTTGCCCTCCCGGATCAGGTCCAGCGACTTCAGTGCGCTGTCGAGGGTCTCCGCCTTCACCAGGCGGAGGCCCTCCGGCGTGTTCTTGGAGGCCTCGGCGCAGTTGTCGGCCGGGGTGAAGAAGTACTGGGCGCCCTTGTCGCGGGCCGCGATCAGCTTCATCGAGATGCCGCCGATCGGGCCGACCTTGCCCTCGTCGGTGATGGTGCCGGTGCCGGCCACGAACGTGCCGCCGGTCAGGTCGGTCGGGGTCAGCTTGTCCACGATGCCGAGGGCGAACATCAGCCCGGCGCTGGGACCGCCTACGTCCTGCAGACCGATCTCGATCTTGAACGGGTAGGTGTGGTTCACCCGGGGGCGGATGCCCACGACCGCCCGGTCGGAGTCGGGGGCCTTGGCGGTGGTGATGACGACCCGCTGCTGCTCGCCGGAGCCCGCCTCCTTGTCCTTGGGCAGGACGGTGAAGACCACCTCCTCACCCGGCTTGTGCTTGGTGACCTGCTCGGCCACCTGGGTGTCGGTGGTGATCGTGGTGCCGTCCACCGCGAGGATCCGGTCGCCCGCGTGCAGCTTGCCGTCGGAGGGGCCGCCCGCCACCACCGAGTTGACGATCACCTCGCTGCCGATCGGGATGCCCAGCTGGTTCAGCGCCGCGGTCTTGGCGCTGTCCTCGGAGGAGGCGAACTCCTCCGCGTTCTGCTGCTGCGCCTCCTGGTCGGTCTGCCCCTCGGGGTAGACGTTGTCGTGCGGCACCACCAGCACGTCCCCGCGCAGCCAGCCGACCACCGCCGAGACCAGGCTCGGCTCGTACTTGGCCCCCGTCACCTGAACCGTCGTCATGTTGAGGTGGCCGCTGGTCGGGTAGGTCTCGTGGCCGGTGATCTGGATCACCGGCTTGTCGCTGTTCTCCTGCGTCCCGAGCGTGTTGTACGTCGGGCCCGGGCTCATCTCCGTGTACGGGACCTTCATCAAGACCGACGCGCAGAGCAGTGCTATGAGCAGCAGGGTGGCGGCGAGCATCGTCGCGGAGCGGCGTGGCATGGGACCGACAGTACGGGACGGAACCGTCACCGCGCCGCCCGGGTCACCGGTCCCGTTCCCCGCCGGCCGAGGTACTGCGCTCCATCGCCGCCTTGAACCGCTGGTGCTCGGCGAGCGAGGCGGGATCGCCGGTGGCCCTGGGGGTGCGGGCGGCCCAGCCGGCCCAGACCATGGCGCAGAGCGCCGCCACCACAGGAATGATCAACCAGGCGAGCGCAGCCATGTCCCCAACTCCCAGCTCCTCGTTCGTATGAGCAGATTAACCACCCGGGAGTCCAACGGTGACGGCGCCATTCGGGTTACGGCGCGGGGAGTGCGCTCAGCTCGGCGGAGTATTCGTATGACCGGGTGCGCCCGAACGTGACCGGGCACGACCGAACGGACGTACCCGCCGGAGCGGCCGGACCGGTCAGCAGGAGCCGGCGCCGACCCACTCCTCCTCGCCGTCGGCGAAGACCTGGTGCTTCCAGATCGGCACCTCGTGCTTGAGGTCGTCGATCAGCCGCCGGGCGGCCGCGAAGGCCTCGCCCCGGTGCGGGCACGAGACCGCGACGATCACGGCCTTGTCGGTGATCTCCAGCCGGCCCACCCGGTGCACCGCGGCGAGCGCCCGGACCGGGAACTCGGCGACGATCTTCTCGGCGATCCGGCGCATCTCCGCCTCGGCGGTCGGGTGCGCGCTGTACTCCAGCGCGGAGACCGACTTGCCGCCGTCGTGGTCCCGCACCGTGCCGACGAAGACGGTGGTGCCGCCGGCGGCGTCGTCGCCGACCGCCTCGTACACCTCGTCCAGCGAGAGCGGGGTCTCGCGGATGGCCAGCAGCCGGATGGGGTCGTGGTTCTCGGACATGCTCCCCATGATTCCTCATCCCCCCGGGCTCGCGACAAGAGCCTTCCGCATCACGATTGGAGCATTCCGCACTGCGGAAAGCTCCGAGCCCGCCGACACTCCGTCAGGTCCACCGCCGTCAGATCCGCCGCCGCTTGCGCATCTGCCGCACCAGCGCCGCCGTGCCGACCAGCGCCACCGTGGCGCCCGCCGCGCCCAGCCCGGCCGTGGCCTCCTTGCCGCCGAGGCGCCGCCCGGCCACCGCGTGCTTCCCGGCGACCTGCTCCAGCAGCTCGGCCAGCACCTCCTCGTTGCTGAGCGTGGGCCGCCAGCCCGCCTCGTACAGCCGGGAGCCGGAGACCACCCAGGGGTACATGGTGTAGGCCAGGTCCCCCGCCGGGGCCGGGGTGAGGCCGAGCCGGTGCAGCCGGGCGGCGGTGCCGAGCGCCAGGGCGGCGGGCAGCTCCATCCGGCGGATGCCGGAGAGCGCCTCCACCTCCTCCTGCTCCAGCCAGCCGTCGCAGCCGACCGTCACCTCGCCCTCGACCAGGCCGAGCACCGCGTACTCCAGCGCCGCCGCCAGGTCGTCCACGTGGCAGAACTGCCAGCACGGCCGGGAGCCCGCCACCACCAGCAGCCGGGGCGCCTCGAAGTGCCTGGTCAGCACGGTGTCGATGCCGGGGCCGACCACCACGGCCGGGCGCAGCACCGTCACCTGGAGGCCCGGGTGCGCCCGGGGCGCGCGGCGGGCCAGCCGCTCGATCTCCAGCAGGTCGCCGACCAGCGAGGCCTCCTCGGTGGCCCGCAGCTCGGCCGACTCGGCCAGCGGCACCTCGTTGTCCGGCAGTGCGCCGTAGACCATCGCCGAGGTGCAGAGCACCACCCGGGAGACCCCGGCGGCCGCGGCGGCGGTGATCACCGTCTGCGCGCCCCGCACGTTGTACGCGCTCCGGGCGCGCGGGTCGGACTCCATCCCCAGGTCCATCGCCAGGTGCACCACCACGTCCACCCCGGCCAGCCGCTCGGCCACCGCCGGGTCCCGGACGTCCAGCACCCGCCAGAGCACCCCGGGCACCTCGCCCCGCCGGTCGTCCAGCGCCAGCACCTTGCGCACCGAGGGCGAGGCCACCAGGCGGGCGGCCACCCGTTCGCCGAGCACTCCGGCGGCGCCGGTCACGGCCACGGTCAGCGGCTTGCCGCCGTAGGCTGGAGGCGGCGAACCCGCGGTGGCAGGGACGTCCTCTCCTCCGGTCAGCCCAGAGCGAACGTCCGAGGGCGGGGAACTCACCGGCCATCCTCCACGGTTAGCTTATGTGCGTACGTACGAGTGTCTTGTACGTCCATCCTGCCCGAGGCACGGCCCCGGCGGTGCACCCGGCGCGGTCGGGCTGCGATCCCGCCGGTGGTTTTCCCCGGGCGTCGCAGCCCCCCGCCACACCACTTGCGTGACGGCCGACCGGATCGAGGACCCCGTGAGCGACCTTCCCTTCGGATTCGGCGTTCCTCCTGAGGAGCCCGAGGACGGCAAGGCCAAGGGCGACAAGGACAAGAAGGACGAGAGCTCCGGCGCCACCCCGCCGCAGCAGCCGTTCGGCTTCGGCGGGGCCAATCCGTTCGGCGCACTCTTCGGCATGGGCGCCCCCGGTGCGGGCTCCGGCGCCCCCGGGGACAACCCGTTCGGGGCGATGTTCGGCAACCTCAACCCGAACGACCTCGGCGCCGCCTTCCAGCAGCTCGGCCAGATGCTCTCCTTCGAGGGCGGCCCGGTGAACTGGGACCTGGCCCGGGACATCGCCCGGCAGACCGTGGTCGCCGAGCAGCCCGAGGGGAAGAGCAAGGACCGCTCGGTCAGCGCCACCGAGCGCTCGGCGGTGGCCGAGGCCGTCCGGCTGGCCGACCTCTGGCTGGACTCGGCGACGGAGTTCCCCTCCGGCGCGGGCACCGCCGTGGCCTGGAGCCGGGCCGAGTGGGTGGAGGCCACCCTGCCGGTCTGGAAGGACCTGGTGGACCCGGTGGCCGAGCGGGTCGGCAACGCCATGGGCGGCGTGCTGCCCGAGGAGATGCAGGCGATGGCCGGGCCGCTGATGGGCATGATGCGCTCCATGGGCGGCGCCATGTTCGGCACCCAGATCGGCCAGGCGCTGGGCGCCCTGGCCGCCGAGGTGGTCGGCTCCACCGACGTCGGCCTGCCGCTGGCCCCGGCCGGCAAGGCCGCGCTGCTGCCGCAGAACGTGGCCGAGTTCGGCGAGGGCCTGAGCGTGCCCGCCGAGGAGGTCCGGCTCTACCTGGCCCTGCGCGAGGCCGCCCACCAGCGGCTCTTCGCCCACGTGCCGTGGCTGCGGGCGCACCTGTTCGGCGCCGTCGAGGCCTACGCCCGCGGCATCAAGGTGGACACCACCCGGATGGAGGAGCTGGTCGGCCAGCTCGACCCGTCCAACCCCGAGGCGCTGCAGGAGGCGCTCGGCAACGGGCTGCTCCAGCCCGAGGACACCCCCGAGCAGAAGGCCGCGCTGGCCCGGCTGGAGACCGCCCTGGCGCTGGTCGAGGGCTGGGTGGACGCGGTGGTGCACGCCGCCGCCGAACCGCACCTGCCGCAGGCCGGGGCGCTGCGCGAGACCGTCCGCCGCCGCCGCGCGGCCGGCGGCCCCGCCGAGCAGACCTTCGCCACCCTGGTCGGCCTGGAGCTGCGCCCGCGCCGCCTGCGCGACGCCTCCCGGCTCTGGGCCTCGCTGGCCGACGCCCGCGGCGTCGAGGGCCGGGACGCCCTCTGGGAGCACCCCGACATGCTGCCCACCGCCGCCGACCTGGACGACCCGGACGGCTTCGTGCACCGGGGCCCGGGCGACTCCCTGGAGGGCGGCATCGACTTCTCCGAGCTGGACAAGCTGCTCGGCGAGGCCGCGGCCGGCTCCGAGGGCGGGGCCGGCGCGAAGAAGGACGACGAGGACGAGGACGGCAAGGGCGAGTGAGCACCACCCTGCACGCGGACGCGGTCCGCGCACTGACCGACTGGGCCGTGGCCGACGCCGGGCAGGACCTGCTCCGGCAGGACTACCTGGCCCACCTGGCCGCCGAGCCGGAGGGCCTCTGGCGCTCCTGCCTGCCCGCCCACATCACCGCCAGCGCCCTGGTGGTCGACCCGGCGGCCGGGCGGGTGCTGCTGACGCTGCACCCCAAGGTCGGCCTCTGGCTGCAGATGGGCGGGCACTGCGAGCCCGGCGACGCCACGCTGGCGGCCGCCGCGCTGCGCGAGGCCACCGAGGAGTCCGGCATCGCCGGGCTGGAGCTGCTCGCGGTGGACGGCGCCCCGGCACCGGTGAAGCTGGACCGGCACACCGTCCGCTGCACCGGCAAGGCCGGGCCGGAGAACACCCACCTGGACGTGCAGTACGTCGCGCTGGCCCCGGCCGGGGCCGAGGCGCTGATCAGCGAGGAGTCGCTGGAGCTGGGCTGGTTCGCCTTCGACGCCCTGCCCGAGCCCACCGACGACGCGGTGCGCGAACTGGTCGAGCTGGCGCGGAAGCTGACGGAGCGTTAACCCGCCTCCTCGGCGGGATCCTGACGGGCCTGCGGGAGCCTGGGAGCGGCGGCCACGCCCTCCAGGTACCCGCGGGCCCGTTCCGTGCGCGGGTAGGCCTCCAGCAGGGCCCAGAAGGCCGGGCCGTGGTCGGCCTCCAGTAGGTGGGCCAGCTCGTGCAGCAGCACGTAGTCCACGACGTACTCGGGCATGCCCCGCAGGCGGTGGGAGAGCCGGATGCTGCGCTCGGCCGGGGTGCAGGAGCCCCAGCGGGAGTTCTGGTTGGTGACCCAGCGGACCACGCTGGGGCGGGCCCGGCCGCCCAGGTAGGCCGCCGAGAGCCGCTCGGCCCGGGCCGCCAGCTCCTGGTCCCCGCCGAGCTCGCGGCGGCTCTCCTGCCGGGCCAGCCGCTCCACCATCTTGGCCACCCAGCGCCGCTCCTCGGCCAGCGACATCCGGGCCGGGATCAGCACCACGGTGCGGTCGCCCTCGCGGTGGGCGGAGACGGTGCGGCTGCGGCGGGCGCTGCGCCGGACCTCGACCAGGGGCTCGCCGGAGGCCGTCAGGGGCTCGCCGGGGGCGTGCGGTGACGTGCCCCGCGCTGAGGGGCCGCCCGCTGCCGGGCCCTGCCGTCGGAAGTCCTGTTCGGTCGCCATGCCAACCGACGGTACCCCGCGGCACCGACGGCCGGCCTCCACCGGTGCGGGCACCGTCAACTCGGGGCCCCCGGTTGTCCACAGGCTGTGCAGAACGATCGTCGTACCAGCCCACCGGGCCTGTGGACAGGCCTCGGCGGGACGGCCCCCGGGTCGGGCATGCTGCCTCTGTCAGCTCTGCCCCACCCTCCCCGGAGGTGCCCGTGCGACCGATGGTGAAGCCCGCGCTCTCCCGCCTCTGGCGGGACGGATCGACCCTGCAGTTCGGCACCGTGCACCGGCACGCACGGGTGGTGGAGGAGGTCGGCCAGCCGGTGGCCGCCTTCCTGGAGCTGCTGGACGGCAGCCGGGAGCGGCCGGCCCTGCTGGAGGCCGGCGAGCGGCTCGGGCTCGGCCGGGAGGTGACCGAGGAGCTGCTCGGCTCGCTGGAGCAGGCCGGGCTGCTGGACGACGCCGAGGCCGGGCAGGCCGCCCTCGGCGGCTTCCCCCGGGCCCGCCAGGAGCTGCTCGGCCCTGACGTGGCGTCACTCTCCCTGGTGCACCCCGCCCCCGGCGAGGCCCCGGCGGTGCTCCGCGGCCGGGCCGCCTCCCGGGTGGAGGTGCACGGGGCCGGCCGGGTCGGGGCCGCGATCGGCGCGGTGCTGGCCGCCGGGGGCGTCGGCACCGTCACCCTCACCGACCGGGGTCGGGTCACCGCCCGGGACTGCTCCCCCGCCGGGTACCCGCCGACGGACGTCGGGCGGCTGCGCACCACCGCCGCCAGGGAGGTGGTGCACCGCACCTCGGGCACCCCGGCCGCGGAGCAGCGGCGCCGCCGGCCCGCGGACGAGCCGCCACCCGCCCTGGTGGTGCTGGCCCCCCGGGACGGCGCCGGCGCCTTCGCCGGGGTGGCGGCCGAGGCGCACAAGCTGATGCGCGCCGGGGTGCCGCACCTCTACGTCGGGGTGCTGGAGCACCTCGGGGTGGTCGGCCCGCTGGTGCTGCCCGGCGCCTCGGCCTGCGGCGCCTGCGCCACCCTGACCAGACGGGACGAGGACGAGGCCTGGCCCCGGCTGCTCGCCCAGCTCGGCGAGGAGGGCGCCGGGCGCCCCCGCACCCCCGCCTGTGACAGCGCGCTCGCCACCACCGTCGCGGGGCTGGCCGCCCTGCACGTGGAGCTCTGGCTGGACGGCGTCCGCCCGCCCAGCGTGGACGGCTGGTGCGAGGTCTCCGCCGCCGACGGCATGGCCCGCCGCCTGCGGCTTCCCACCCATCCGGCCTGCGGCTGCACCTGGCCCTCCGGCCCGCCGGTGCACCGGACGGAGGTGATCGCCCCTCCCCGGTGAGCGGGCCGTGGGCGGGGCCGTGATCCGCTGGTCACAGTCCGGCCGGGCCCGCATCCGGAGCGGGCACAATGGCGTAGTGACACGCCCACCCACGGGCGTCGTAGCAGGGAGGCCCTGGGGTGAGCGATCTTCCGCGCAAGGCAGTGACCCGGACGGCTCGGCTGGCCGCCCTGCCGCTCGGGATGGCGGGCCGGGCCACCCTCGGTCTGGGGCGGCGGATCGGCGGCCGCTCGGCCGAGGTGGTCACCGCCGAGCTCCAGCAGGCCACCGCCGACCAGCTGTTCAAGGTGCTCGGGGAGCTCAAGGGCGGGGCGATGAAGTTCGGGCAGGTGCTGTCCGTCTTCGAGGCCGCACTGCCCGAGGAGGTGGCCGGCCCCTACCGGGCCGCCCTGACGAAGCTTCAGGACGCCGCTCCCCCGATGCCCTCCGCCAAGGTGCACGCGGCGCTGGCCGAGCGGCTCGGCAAGGACTGGCGCAAGAACTTCCGCAGCTTCGACGACCGCCCGGCCGCCGCGGCCTCGATCGGTCAGGTGCACCGCGCCGTCTGGAAGGACGGCCGGCAGGTGGCCGTCAAGATCCAGTACCCGGGCGCGGGCGACGCCCTGCTCTCCGACCTGACCCAGCTCAGCCGGGTGGCCTGGCTGCTCGGGCCGCTGGTCCCCGGCCTGGACATCAAGCCCCTGATCACCGAGCTGCGCGAGCGGGTGGCGGAGGAGCTGGACTACGCGCTGGAGGCCGAGGCCCAGCGCCGGCACGCCGAGGAGTTCGCCGACGACCCGGACATCACCGTCCCGAAGGTGGTCGCCCAGGCCGACCAGGTGCTGGTCAGCGAGTGGCTGGACGGCACCCCGCTCTCCGAGGTGATCAGCGGCGGCACCCAGGAGGAGCGGGACAGGGCGGGGCAGCTGATCGCCCGCTTCCTGTTCGCCGGCCCGTCCCGGACGGGCCTGCTGCACGCCGACCCGCACCCGGGGAACTTCCGGCTGATCAAGGACGACGGCCCGGCCGAGGGCTGGCGGCTGGGCGTGCTGGACTTCGGCACGGTGGACAGACTGCCCGGCGGCCTGCCCCGCCCGATCGGCGACTCGCTCCGGATGGCCCTGGCCGGGGACGCCGACGGCGTGCTGGACATGCTCCGCGAGGAGGGCTTCGTCAAGCCCTCGATCAAGCTGGACCCGACGGCGGTGCTGGACTACCTGCTGCCGATCATCGAGCCCGCCACGGTCGAGGTCTTCCACTTCACCCGGGCCTGGATGCGGGCCCAGGCGGCCCGGATCGCCGACCCGCGCTCGCCCGCGTACGACCTGGGCAAGCAGCTCAACCTGCCGCCCGCCTACCTGCTGATCCACCGGGTCACCCTCTCCACCATCGGGGTGCTCTGCCAGCTCGGCGCCAAGGCCCCGTTCCGCGCCGAGATGCTGGAGTGGCTGCCCGGCTTCGCCGCACCGGTCGCCGAGCCCGCAGAGGGCTGAGACTCCGTCAGAACGCGCCGATGGCCGCCCTCCTGGAGGAGGGCGGCCATCGGCGTTCGGGGAATGTCACTGCGGGGCACTGCTGTTGGTACCACTGGAACGACGCGCCGCGTGGGCCTACGCGGTTGTCACTCCGTCACCTCTCGGTCCGTCAGGTCTCACAGGACCGCGACGGCGAGGGCCTTGCGGGCGCGGAGCGAGGCACGCTCGGCCTTCCGCATCAGTCGGGCGGCGCGGTCGAGGCGCTCGCCCATCCGTTGGTGTTCGGCCTCGTGCAGTCGTTCCTGCATATGGGCACGGGCCAGGGTTTCTTGCATGAGTTGCATCTCGCGGGTCCTGTTCTGGATCAGAAGTTCTTTGGCCTGGTCGGCGCGGGCGGTCTTGTCGGCTGCGGGGGTCATGTGGTGGTCCTGCTCGTGGTACGTGCTCGGAAACGGACGGGGGTTCGCGGCTGCGTCGACCTTGGCTGTGGCGACGCGGACCGACCGGCGCAGTGTGGTGGTGCCCAGCGGGGGCTGCTCTCCCCGTCGGGCGGGCACTGCGGTGGTCATCGCGGGGTTCACGCCATGACCTCGGTCTTGCGCGGACGGCCCCGGGGGCGCTTGCGGGCGACGACGACGCCCTGGACGAAGAGCTCGCCGCCCCAGACGCCCCACGGCTCGCGCCGCTCGAGGGCGCCGGCCAGGCAGGCCTCCTTGACGGGGCAGGTGCCGCAGAGCGACTTCGCGTACTCGACGTCGGCGGGGGTCTCGGCGAAGAAGACCTCCGGGTCGAAGGCCCGGCAGGGGATGGGCTGGCCGTTGACCTCGGCCTCGTCGATCGCGGTGAGCTGCATGAGAGAAACCTCCGGGGGGTCGGCCTGGTCGGCCTTGGTGATGTCTGTCGGTACGGACGGGAGTGGCGGCGTGATGACCGTGGACACTGTGGCGTCTTCCTCGTCTTTGCTTGTGGTTCCGGCCAGCTGACTGGTGGGGCTGGACCGGAGGACCCGAAGGTCCAGGCTGGGTCTTGACGTACCGGACAAAACAGAAGGGCCGCGAATCCCGGTGTGAGACGGGTTCCGCGGCCCTGGAGGCTCCGACCTGAGGCTACTCAGGTTCGAACTCTCCAGGGTTCGGGGCCGCGGAAGGCCCACATCCGGACGGCCTCGGCGCCTGCGAAGGCGGCCTTGGCCTCGATCTGCTTCTCGTCCTGCTTCTGCTGGGCCCCGGCATCGACGGCCGCCGCATAGGCGCCATGCTCGGCGTCTACCTGGATTGCCTTCGATGCCTGGAGCGGTCGCTCACTGCGCAGTCCACGACCGCCGCCGAACGCCGCCCCGGCAAGGGACAGACCCGTCTCGACGGAGGTGCCGCGGGTGCCGTTGCCGCCCAGGCCATTAATGCCGGAGCCACTGACAACGCCGGAGACACCGGTGCCGTTGAGACCCAGACCGAAGGGAGCGGTGACGACCTGCGAGGAGACGCACGAGGGCACGGCGACGACGGTCTGGCCAGTCAGGTTGGTGATCATCTTGGTTTCCACTGTCTTCGCCTCCTCTCGGCGTCTCGCGCGGCCCAGTCCCCCGGGCCCCGATGTTCGGATGTTTGGACGGTCATGCAGGTACTGCGGTACTGCTGGCAGGCGTGCGGAAGGGAGCCTTCCGAGGCCTTGCGATCTCGTTCCCTTGACCGCTCCGGCAGGCTATTGCGCCCCGTGTACGGCGCGCAAACTATTTTTCCGGCGAGTTTCGCGGAGTGACTCGGGCGGCTCCCGGAAGCGGCTTCACGCCTGCTCCTCGGACTCCCCCCGAAGCCCCTCGACGGTGGCCTCGGACTCGTCCGTGGGCTCCTCGCCAGCACACAACAAGAGCACGTCGGCACCGTACTTGTCCAGCTTCATCGCGCCGACGCCCGAGATCAGGGCCAGCTCGCGCTCGCTGGAGGGCACCGCCTCGGCGATCGCCATCAGGGTCGCGTCGGTGAACACCACGTAGGCCGGGGCCCCCTGCTTCTTCGCCTGCACGGAGCGCCACTCGCGCAGCCGCTCGTACAGCGCCTCGTCCATGTCCGAGGGGCAGCTCTCGCAGCGGCGCAGCTTGCGCTCGACCGCCTCGGTCAGCGTCCTGTCGCAGACCCGGCACTTGACCGGGCCGCGGACCTTGCGGCCGCCGGAGCGCTCGGCGCCCTGCTCGACGCCGCCCCGGCCGCCCCGGCTGGTGGGGCCGGAGTACGAGGAGCCGGGCCGCAGGCCGTCCAGGAACCGGGTGGGCTTGCGGCTGGCCCGGCCGCCCGGGGAGCGGGAGAGCGCCCAGGAGAGCGACAGGTGGACCCGGGCCCGGGTGACGCCGACGTAGAGCAGCCGGCGCTCCTCCTCGATCTGCTCGTCGGTCTTGGCGTAGATGATCGGCAGGGTGCCCTCGGTCAGGCCGACCAGGTAGACCGCGTCCCACTCCAGGCCCTTGGCGGCGTGCAGCGAGGCCAGCGTGACGCCCTCGACGGCGGGGGCGTGCTGGGCGGCCGCACGGGCGTCCAGCTCGGCCACGTAGGCCGCCAGGTCGGCCGGCTGACCGGCCGTCAGGCGGGCCGACTCGAACTCCTCGGCCAGCCGCACCAGGGCCGCCAACGACTCCCAGCGCTCGCGCACCGTGCCCGAGCCGGACGGCGGCTCCGGGGTGAAGCCCCGGGTGGCCAGCACCGCGCGGACCTGCCCGGCCAGCGCGGGGCTGTCGGCCGTCAGCGGGTCGTCGGAGGCCCGGGCCGCACCGCGCACCAGCATCACCGCGTCCCGCACCTCGGGGCGCTCGAAGAACCGCTCGGCGCCCTTGAGCTGGTACGAGATCCCCAGGTCGGCGAGGGCCTGCTCGTAGACCTCGGACTGCCCGTTGGTCCGGAACAGCACCGCGATCTCGCTGGCCCGCACGCCCCGGCCGAGCAGGGCGCGGATCTCCCGGGCGGTGGCCTCGGCCTCGGTGGGCTCGTCGGCGTACTCGACGTAGACCGGGGCCGGGCCCGCCTCGCGCTGCGAGACCAGCTCCAGGCGGTGCTGGGCGGCCTGGCCGCGGGCCTTGGCCAGCAGGCCGTTGGCCAGGTGGACCACCTGGGGGGTGGAGCGGTAGTCCCGGACCAGCTTGACCACGGTGGCCTCGGGGTGGCGGTGGCGGAAGTTCAGCAGGTGGTCGGGGGTGGCGCCGGTGAAGGAGTAGATCGTCTGGCTGGCGTCGCCGACCACGCAGAGGCTGGCGCCGCCGGTGGACCACTGCTCCAGCAGGCGCTGCTGCAGCGGCGAGACGTCCTGGTACTCGTCCACCGTGAGGTGCCGGTACTGGGCCCGGACCCGCTCGGCGATCTCCGGGCGGTCCTCCAGGATGGCCGCGGTCAGCAGCAGCACGTCCTCGAAGTCGATCACGCCGCGGTCGCGCTTGGTCTGCTCGTAGGTGGCGTAGACCCGGGCGATCTCGGCCGCGTCGCGCGGGGCCTCGCGGCCGGTCTTGAGCACCGCGGCCGGATAGTCGTCGGGGACGATCTGGGTGACCTTGGCCCACTCGATCTCGCTGGTCAGGTCGCGCAGCTCGGTGCGCTGCACCCGCAGGCCGGACCGGCCGGCCGCCTCGGCGACCAGCTGCACCTTGCGCTCCAGCAGCCGGGGCACCTCGCCGCCGATCGCCCGGGGCCAGAAGTACTGGAGCTGGCGCAGCGCGGCGGAGTGGAAGGTGCGGGCCTGCACGCCCTCGGCGCCGAGCTGGCGCAGCCGCCCGCGCATCTCGCCGGCCGCGCGGGCCGTGAAGGTGACGGCGAGCACCTGCTGCGGCTGGTAGGCGCCGCTGCGCACGCCGTAGGCGATCCGGTGCGTGATGGCCCTGGTCTTGCCCGTGCCGGCGCCCGCCAGCACGCAGACGGGGCCCTGCAGGGCGGTGGCGACCGCGCGCTGCTCCGGGTCGAGCCCGGCCAGCACGGCGTCGGCGCTGCCGGCCGAGCCGTGGGGGGCGCCGTAGTGCGCGCCGCCACCTGACGCAGTGCCGTACCGGTCGCCGTGGCCGTCGGGGAGACCCAAGAGCTGTTCCTGCATGCCGTCCATCCTCGCAGGGCGCTCGGACGTTCCGGTCCGCGTCGTCCACAGGGCCCGGCCGGCGGACGATAATCACCTCACTGACCGGCGCGCGTGGTATCTCACACGCCGGGAGCGCGCGGAATGTTCCGTCGCGCCCCGGACGTTGTCGGCACAGACCGCACGCCCCTTCCCGAAGGAGTCCCCCGAATGTCCGGCAGCGTCACGATGTACAGCACGACCTGGTGCGGGTACTGCAACCGGCTGAAGAGCCAGCTGGACCGCGAGGGCATCGGCTACGACGTGATCAACATCGAGGAGGACCCGGCCTCGGCGTCCTTCGTCGAGTCCGTCAACAACGGCAACCAGGTGGTGCCGACCGTGATCGTCCAGCCCGCGGGCGGCGGCGAGCAGGTCGTGATGACCAACCCGAGCCTGCGTCAGGTCCAGGCCGCGCTGGCCGGCTGACACCGCGTCGGCCCCGGGGCCGTCCCTAGGGGCTGTCTCCTTGGTGGTGCTCCAGGTGGCCCCGTCCCGCCCGGGACGGGGCCACCTGTGCGTCGTCCACCGGCCGGGACGGCCCGGGCACCGGCACCGGCTGCACCGCCGGCCGCCCGGCCAGCTCGCCGAGCCCGTAGACCAGCCGGCAGCGGTCCGCCGAGTACCTGGTCTCGATCACCCGCACCGGCCCCCGGGCGTCGTAGCTGACCCGGGTCTGCACCAGCAGCGGTGCCCCCGGGCCGCCCTGGAACCAGGCGGCCTCCTCCGGCCCGGGCATCCGGGAGACCAGGTGGTCCACCGCGCCGATCTCGGTCCGGCCGAGCGCCTCCAGCACCGACTCGTCGCCCTCGGGCACCTGGTCCGGCTCCATCAGCGGGGTGCCGGCCGCCAGCCCGGCCCGGTAGTGGCTCTCCTCGATCGAGTAGGGCTCGCGGTCCAGCAGCCGCAGCTGGCGGCGGACCACCACCGCCTCGCCGGGCCGCAGGCCGAGCCGCTCGGCGATGTCCACCCTGGCGCGGACGATGAGCATCTCGAAGTCCACCGAGAGCCGGCGCCCGGCGTCCCCCGCCTCCGCCTCGTAGACGCCGGTGGGCGCGGTCAGGCAGTGGCCGGAGGCGCGGCCGGGCGGCGGGCCGGGGAGCAGGTCGGGCCCGAAGACCCGGTGGTCCAGCACCGGGTGGTCCTTGAGGTACGTGCCCTTGCCCTGGAGCCGGACCAGCCGGCCCTCGTTGACCAGGACGTCCACGGCCAGCCGGACGGTGTTCCGGGCGACCCCGTACTGCTGCTCCAGCTCGGTCTCGACCGGCAGCGGCGCGTCGCCGCGCCACTCGCCGGCCGCGATCCGGCGGCGCAGGTCGGCGGCCAGCCGCTGGTACTTCGGTGATTGGGAACTGCCCCGCGAGATTGTCACGCGAGTGAATGTAGCGATCCGGGTTGCGCCATTTCAGCGAAACCGGCCAATATTGCCCGGGATCGGGGATCTCGGTTTCCGTCCCGATCAGGTCGTTCGCAGTCGCCCGGCGGCACTCGGCCCTTCCGGATGAGCGCCGCATTCACCCACGCACCACCGGGGGCGGAGCCATGCCCGTGACCAGTACCGCGCAGCACTTCGAGGCGCGGCCGACCATCCTTCGACCCAGTGAGCCGGCCGGCGCCCGGCCGCGGCCCGGGCGGGCCCTGGAGGCCGCCGACCGGGGGGCCTGGCACGCCACCGCCAGCTTCCCGCCGCGCCCGCGCAACGTGGCCCGGGCCCGGCAGCTGACCCGGACCGTGCTGACCGCCTGGGGCGCGGCCGAACTCGCCGACAGCGCCGAGCTGTTGATGTCCGAGCTGGTCACCAACGCGCTCCGCTACGGCCGGGGAGCGGTCTCGGTGTCGCTGGCCCTGACCGAGCAGGCGCTGCAGATCTCGGTGGCCGACTACGGCCGGGCGCTGCCCGAGCCCCGGGAGGCCGGAGAGGAGGAGACCAGCGGCCGCGGCCTGGCCATCGTCGGGGCGCTGTGCACCGACTGGTCGGTGACCACCAGGCTGACCGGAAAGACCGTCAGCTGCTGGTTGGAAATCGACCGGAAGAGCGACTGACCGAGGGATTTCGAATCCGCTCGAAAAAGCCGAAGAAAAGCACAAGGGGCGTACGGTTTTGAACCGCACGCCCCTTATTCACCACGATTCGCTACGGTCTCCGCCGTTACCAGCGGGCCGCGCTCGGCAGCGGTTCGCCGTACCACAGTTCGACCAGGTGGCGGGCGATCGAGATGCCCGAGGGCGGCAGGATCTCGCCCGCCTCCATCCCGGCCTTCAGCTCCTCGCGGGAGAACCAGCGGGCCTCCGCCAGCTCCTCCCCGTCCACCGTGATCGCCGTGCCCGCCGGATCGGCCTTGCCCAGGAACCCCAGCATCAGGCTGGACGGGAACGGCCACGGCTGGCTGGCCACGTACTCCACCTCGGCGACCCGGACCCCGGCCTCCTCGTAGACCTCGCGGGCCACCGCCTGCTCGATCGACTCGCCCGGCTCCACGAACCCGGCCAGGGTGGACCAGCGGCCCTCCGGCCAGAGCGCCTGACGGCCCAGCAGGCAGCGGTCCTCGGGGTCGGTGATCATCATGATCACCGCCGGGTCGGTCCGCGGGTAGTGCTCGGCCGCGCAGGAGGTGCAGCGCCGCACGTGCCCGGCACCGGCCTTCTCGGTCCGGTGCCCGCAGCGCGAGCAGAAGCTGTGCAGCCGGTGCCAGTGCTCCAGCGCGACGGCGTGCACCAGCAGCCCGGCGTCCCGGTCGGAGAGCTGGGCGCCGACCTCGCGCAGCCCGGCCGGACGGGCGTCGCCGTCCAGGCGCCCGGGCAGCGTCTCGTTCACCAGGGCGAAGTAGGAGGTGCCGTCCTCGTCGGTGCCGAGGAAGTAGCGGTCGCCCGTCTCCGGCGCCTCGAAGGAGGGCAGCAGCACCAGCTCGGTGCCGTGCTCGGTGTCCACCACGAAGGCCTCGCCGCTGGCGATCGGCAGCACCTTGGTGTTCGGGTGGCTCCAGGCGGCGGCCAGCCACGGCTCGTCGAACCGGTGCTCGGCGGCCCGGTCGACCCCCGCCCGGGCCAGCGCCAGCTGCTTGGTGTCAGGCACGGTGCTCAACGCGGTCCATCCCCATCGGTCGGAAGGCTTCGGTCGCAAGGGTGTCGGCAAGGTTGTCGGCAAGGGTGCCGGAAGGGTTCATGCCCGGGGCCAGCTCTCGGCCAGCTCGCCCCACAGGTACGCGGCCGTCTCCACGCCCTTGGCCAGCAGCGGGAGCTCGACCTTCTCGTCCACCGAGTGCCAGCCGTCCGAGGGCACCGAGATGCCGAGAAAGAGCACCGGTGCGCCCAGCACGTCCTGGAGGTCGGCGGCCGGCCCGGAGCCGCCCTCGCGGGTGTACAGCACCTCCTGCTCGAAGGCCCGGCCCATCGCCCGCACGGTGGCCTGCAGCGCGGGGTGGTCCAGCGGGGTCAGGCAGGGCCGGGTGGCGCCGGGGAAGACCAGCTCGTACCGGATGCCGGCCGGCACCTTGGACTCCACCCACTTCGCCACCGCGGCGCGGACGGCGTCCACGTCCTGCCCGGCGACCAGCCGGAAGGAGAGCTTGAGGTGCGCCTCGGCCGGGACGATGGTCTTGCTGCCGGGGCCGGTGTAGCCGCCCCAGATGCCGTTCACCTCGGCGGTCGGCCGGGCCCAGACCCGCTCCAGCACCGAGTACCCGGCCTCGCCCAGCACGCCGTGGGACTTGGCGGTCCGCAGCCACTGGTCCTCGTCGAAGGGCAGCGCGGCGAACAGCTCGCGCTCACGCTCCGTCAGTTCCACCACGCCGTCGTAGAAGCCGGGGACGGCGACCCGGCGGTCCTGGTCGTGCAGGCCGGCCGCCAGCTCGGCGGCGACCGCCGCCGGGTTGGGCACCGCGCCGCCGAAGGAGCCGGAGTGGATGTCGGTGTCCGGGCCGTAGAGGTCGATCTGGGCGTCGGCCAGGCCGCGCATCCCGGTGCAGACGGTCGGCGTGGTCTCGTTCCACATGCCGGTGTCGGAGACCACCACCACGTCGGTGGCCAGCCGCGCGGCCTCGCGCCGGACCAGCGCCTCGAAGTTCGGCGAGCCGGACTCCTCCTCGCCCTCGATCAGCAGCTTGAGGTTGACGGCGGGGGCGGTGCGGCCGGTGACGGCCAGGTGCGCGCGCAGGCCCAGGGTGTGGAAGAAGACCTGGCCCTTGTCGTCGGCCGCGCCGCGGGCGTACAGCCGCTCGCCGACCACGGTGGGCTCGAACGGGTCGGTCGCCCAGCCGTCCTCCCTGGCGGCCGGCTGCACGTCGTGGTGGCCGTAGACCAGCACGGTGGGCGCGTCCGCGTCCCCGGACGGCCACTCGGCGAAGACCGCCGGCAGCCCCTCCGTCTCCCACACCTCGGCCACCGGGAAGCCGGTCTCCCGCAGCTTCGCCGCCAGCCACTCGGCGGAGCGGCGGACGTCCCCGGCGCGGGCCGGGTCGGCGGAGACCGAAGGGATGCGGAGCCAGTCGGCCAGGTCGGAGAGGAACTCCGCCCGGTGGAGGTCGATGTAGGAGCGGACGACGCTGTCCGGGGTTTTCGTCATACGGACGACTTTAGTTCGCCGCCGCCTCCCGGTGTGCGGCCCGTCCACCGGGCGGTCCCGTAACCTGCGTCACCCCGTGCGGCACGGGGGCCCCACGGGGTGACACGGATCACGGGTGACGGGCCGTCAGGCGGAGCGCCTCAGCAGGCCCAGCCGCGAGCGGGTGAAGAGCATCGCCAGCAGCACCGCCACCACCGGCAGCACCACCAGGGTCAGCCCCATGGTCGCCCACGGGAAGACGATCACCGCCTCCCTCCCCTCGTCGCCCGGGAACTGCGGCAGCGCCTCGATCTTCCGCAGCGCCACCGAGGGCACCAGCCCGCAGACGGTGCCGAGCACGGCGCCGATCGCGGCGATCACCCCGCACTGGAAGCCGGACAGCCGCCGCCGGATGCCGCCGGTGGCACCGACCGCCGCGAGGGTGGCCAGGTCGCGCTGCGAGTCGGCCGCGGCCAGCCCGGTGGCGATGCCGGCCGCGCCGAGCGCGACCAGCCCGGCGAAGCCGGTCAGGGCCAGCGGCACCAGGTCGGGCTCGGGCCGGAAGCCGCGCTCGACGGTCACACCGCCCTCGTGGCCGAGCCTGGCCAGCGCCGCCGTGGCCTTCTGTTCGACGGCGCTGCTCGGCACCGCCGCGGGCAACCAGACGGTGCCGGCCTGAGCCGCCGTCAGACCGAGCCGTGCCGCGGTCTCCCGGCTGGCGAACGCCCCGGCGTTCTGCAGCACGGGGGCGAACCGGACCGCGTCCACCGCGAGTTCGCGGCTCTGGACCTTGGGCCTGGACAGCGTGCCGTCCGCCCCGCGGACCATCCCGGTCATCGGATCGGTGTTTCCCTGCTCCGGCTCGACCAGCGCCAGGGCGACCTTGCCGTCCTTGAGGTAGGCCTGGTCGAAGACCAGCACCTTGCCCTCGGCCAGCGCCTGGACGGCGGCCGGGTCGCGGACCCCGGTCAGGTTGGCCAGTGCGGTGGCGTCGCCGAGCAGCAGCCCCTGGCCGACCGGGGACGAGTAGTAGCCGGCCGAGCGCTTGCAGCGCTCGTCCTGGTAGAGCCGGTCGCGCTCGTCCGCCGAGAGCCCCTCGGCCGCCGGGTCGTTGGCCGGACAGCGCTGGTCCTTCGGCAGCATCAGCTCCACCCGCCCGCTGCCGCGCTGGTGGAGGGCGCCCTTGTACTCCGCCTGGTAGACCTCGCCGCGCGGGCCGAGGTTCGGGACGACGCCCTCCACCGCGCCCTGCTGGAGCGCGTACGAGGCCGGGTCGCGGTTCTCCCCGTAGCCGGTGTGCAGCAGCACCGCGCCGGGCTGCAGGTAGGCCGTGTAGTTCTGCCGCTGCTGCTCGTCCGAGCTCGCGGTGTAGATGCCGACCGCGACCGAACCGGCCACCGCCGCCATCACCGCCGCCACCGCCGGGGCGGTCCGGCCCCGGTGGCGGACCGCGTCGCGCAGTGCCAGCCGGGGGCTGAGCGGCAGCCAGCGGCCCAGCCGGCCGAACAGGCCGACCAGCATCGGGGTGCAGGCCACCATGCCGAGCTCGGCCAGCACCGAGCCGCCGAGCACCGACAGGGCCCGGTCCGCCACCTGCGAGCCGAGCAGCGCGATCGCCGCGCCGCCGGCGAGCATCACCAGGCCCAGCACGGCCAGCCGCTTGCTCGGCGGCTTGACCGAGCCGCGGCCGGTGAGCGCCTCCACCACGTCCTGCCGGGAGGCCTGGACGGCCGGGACCACGGCCGCCAGCAGACCGGTGACCAGACCGATGGCGGCGATCCCGAGCAGGTCCAGCGGGGCCAGGTCGAAGCTGCCGAAGCGGCGTTCGGCCAGCTCCTCCAGCCACGGCCGGGTGGCCGCCACCAGCAGCACCGCCAGCACCAGGCCGGCCACCGCACCGGACAGGCCGAGCACCGCACCGCCGCCGAGCACCACCGCGCGGACGTGCTTGCGGTCCCCGCCGCCGGCCGCCAGCAGCCCGAGCTGACGCCGCGAACGGCGCGCGCCGACCGCGAAGGCCGGGCCGGCCAGCAGCACGATCTCCAGCAGCGCCATGCCGACCACGGTCGCCAGCACCGCCAGCGCGGTCTTGTCGATCAGCTGCGAACCCGACTGCTGCTGGTAGTACGGCACCGCGGAGCGCGGCGGCGGGTCCAGCAGCACGGCCTTCGAGGTCGCCGAGAAGCCGTACTTGTTCAGCTCCAGCACCTGGTGCCAGGTCAGCTCCGCCCCGGCCGGCAGCCGGACCAGCCACTTGCCGGTGCCGAACCGCTCGGCGTCCGCCTTCTTCTCCGGTGCGGGCGCGGCGCCGGGCCGCAGCACCAGCTGGCTGAAGCCCAGGTCACCGGGGAACTCGATCTCGGCGGTGATGGTGAACGGACGGTCCGGCCCGCGCACCGTCGTGGTGTCACCGACCTTCAGGCCGGACAGCTCCAGGAACCCCCGGGTGGCCGCCACCTCGGTCGCGGTGGTCGGCAGGCGGCCGCCGGTCAGCACCGTGTGGCCGTTCCAGACCGGGTCGGTCAGGTCCGCCTCGGTCAGCCGGGTCCTGAGCAGGCCCTCCTTGGTGGTGACGTTGGCGGACGCACCCTCGTCCACCGGGGTTAGCCGGGTGCCCGCCGGGAGCAGCGTCGGCAGCAGCGCGGCCGGCTCCGTGTCCAGGCTCTTCTGCTGCTCCGGGGTGGGCTTCTGGCCCTCCCGGGGCATGTCCGCGTTGGCGCCCTCGCCCGGGTTCGGCGGCTGGACGACCGTCATGCCCCGGCCGTACGCGGACACCATCGCGTCGGCCTCGCCCATGATCCGGACGATCTTCTGCTCCGGCTCCAGCTGGGCACTGCGGAAAACCACGTCGGCCCCGGTCACCCCGAGCACCGGCAGCGCGATCATCGCGATCACCAGCGCGCTGCGGCCCTTGGCCCGGAGCGCGTCCCTCCGGGCGATCCGCAGGGCCACCCGCCACGAGGTCAGGCTCACTCCGCCACCGGGCCGTTCACGCTGTTGGTGGCCGCCGAGACCAGCAGGCTGGCCGCGTCCCGGCTGACGCTCTCGTCCACCACCCGGCCGTCCCGGATGAAGACCACCCGGTCCGCCCAGGCCGCGTGCCGGGCCTCGTGGGTCACCAGCATGGCCGCGGCACCCGCGTCGCAGCGGGCCCGCAGCACCGCGAGCACCGACTCGCCGGTGGTGGAGTCCAGCGCACCGGTCGGCTCGTCGGCCAGCACCAGGCGGCGGTCCCCGATCAGCGCCCGGGCGATCGCCACCCGCTGCTGCTGACCGCCCGACATGTCGTCCGGGAAGCGGTCGGCCAGCTCCTCGATGCCCATCTCGACCAGGGCCGCCATCGCCTCCTTGCGGGCCGCCCGGGTGGAGACCCCGTCCAGCTCGCGCGGCAGCGCGATGTTCTCGGCGGCGGTCAGCGCCGGTATCAGGTTGTAGTCCTGGAAGACGTAGCCGACCGCCCGGCGGCGCAGCTGCGCCTGCTGACGGCGGCTCAGCTCGCCGAGCGCGCTGCCCTCGACCAGCACCCGCCCGGAGGTCGGGGTGTCCAGCCCGCCGGCCAGCGTCAGCAGCGTCGACTTGCCGGAGCCGGACGGCCCCATCACGGCGACCAGCTCGCCGGGGTGGACCTTGAGGTCGACGCCGCGCAGGGCGTGCACCTCGGCCGCCCCCTGACCGTGGACCCGGGTGACGTTCTCCAGGTGCAGCACCGGGGCGGTGCCGGACCGGTCGTTCTGGGTGCTCATCGCTTCCCCCTGACGGTGGTTCAGAATCGGGCGCGCCTGCGGGCGCGGGGTGGGGCGGGCTCCGGATCGGGCTCGGTGGCCTCGGCGGGAGCCGCCGGGGCGGCCGGGCGGTGCTGGGCGAGACGGGTCTCGCAGTGGTCCAGCCAGCGGATCTCCGCCTCGGTCTGGAAGATCAGCTGCTCCAGCACCAGCAGCCAGGCCAGGTCCGACCCGCTCTCCTGGGCGGTCAGCGCCTGCCCCTTGAGCCGGGTGTAGTCCTGCAGCGCCTTCATGCTGTGCCGCCGCTGCCCCTGCACCACGGCCGTGACGTCCACGCCGGGCACGGTGACCGCCATCGCGAGCTTGATCGCCAGCTCGTCCCGGGGCGGATTGGTCCGCGGCACCGGGGTGTCGAACCAGCTGCGCAGCTCCGCGCGTCCCTTCTCGGTGACGGCGTAGAAGACGTGGCCCTCCTCGTCCTCACCGTCCGGGACCACCAGGCCGTCGCGCTCCAGGCGCCCCAGCGTGGTGTAGACCTGGCCGACGTTGAGCGGCCAGGTGGCCCCGGTGCGGGACTCGAACTCGGTTCTCAGCTGGTAGCCGTAGCGCGGGCCCTGGTCGAGCAGGGCGAGCAGACCGTGACGGATGGACATACCGAGTATGTATACCGGGTATGCCCCACCGGCTCAAGCGCAGCCGGTACCGTCATGCCTTGTGAGCCAGCTGCGCATCGCCACCTTCAACCTGCTGCACGGCCGCCCGCTGGCCGCCGACGGCAGCCCGCTGCCCTTCCCCGCCGAACCGGGAGAACCGCTGGCCGAAGCGGTCGCCGCCCTCGACGCGGACGTGCTCGCCCTCCAGGAGGTCGACCGCCACCAGGAGCGCTCCGGCCTCACCGACCAGACCGCGGTGGCCGCCAAGGCCATGGGCGCCGGCGACTGGCGGTTCGCCGCCGCCCTGCACGGCCGCCCGGCCGCCGGAGCCGGCTGGATCCTCGACCCCGACCGGCCCGGCCTCCAGGTCTACGGCCCCGCCGAGGCCGGCACCGCCCTCCAGGTCCCCTCGTACGGGACGGCGCTGCTCACCCGGCTGCCCGTCACCCACTGGCGCGCCCGCCGCTTCGCCCCGGCCCCCTTCGGCCTCCCGCTGCGGGTCGCCGGGCGGCGCGGGCTCACCCCCGTGCCGGACGAGCCGCGGGCCGCGCTGGCTGCCGTCCTGCGCGGCGGGAACGGCGAGTTCACCGTGGTCGCCACCCACCTGTCCTTCGTGCCGGGCTGGAACATGGCGCAGCTCGCGGCGATCCGGCGGTGGATCGCCGACCTGCCGGGGCCGCACCTGGTGCTCGGGGACTTCAACCTGATCGGGGCCGTGCCGCGGACCGTGCTCGGCGGGGCGGCCGTCTCGAAGCTGGCCACGGTCGGTCCGAACGGGATGCCGATCCCGAACTCCTTGTAGAGGTACGAGAGGTTGAACCAGAAGACCAGCTGGACGAT
>NZ_JBSGEL010000063.1:0-44109 GCF_053602875.1 Kitasatospora sp. NPDC004289
CCGGAGCCGTGGCGGCGAGCAGTACCAGTCCGACGAGAGAGGCGGCCATCCGCCCCAACTGCCCTGATTTCAAAGGAGATCCCCCAGTCTGCGCGGAGCCGGTCTTCGGCAGCGGCGGGGTCTTCGGCACCGGCTGGTTGTCGACGGTCAGGGTGGCCGAGGAGTCCGGGCCGGTGAGGGTGACGGTGGCCGAGGTCACCGGGTCCTTCGGCAGCCGGTAACCCTGCGGCGCGGACACCTCCTGGAGGTGGTACCGGCCGGCCGGGACGGGCCCGAAGTGGCAGAGGCCGTCGGCGCCGGTGGTGCAGGCGTCCCCTGACCTGGTGTCACCGTCCTGCTGGAGCCCGTCGGTTCCGTTGGTCTCCTTCCAGAGCTGGAACACCGCGCCCGCCAGCGGGGCGTGGGTGTTCGCGTCCCGCTTGAGGACGTACAGGTGGCCGGGCTTGGGCTGGTTGACGGCCGTGGTGGAGACTCCGGCCGTGTGGTTGTCGATGGTCAGCACCAGCGGGCCGAGGACCGGCTGGTCGGCGAGCAGGTAGCCGTCCGGGGCGGCCGTCTCCTGCCAGTAGTAGGTGCCCCACTCCACGGTCGCGGAGCAGACGCCCGAGCCCGGGGTGGTGCAGGGGGTGCCGACCTTGGTGTCGGCGTCCTGCTGGAGGCCGTCGACGCCGTTGGTCTCCCGCCAGAGCTGGAAGACCGCGTCGGCCAGCGGTGCGCCGCCGGGCTCGGTCTTGGTGACCGAGACCTTGCCGGGGGCGGGCTGGTTCACGGCGGTGACGGTGGCGCCCGCCTGGTAGGTGTCGGCGGTCAGCACGAGCGGGCCGAAGTCGGCCGGGGTGGGCAGCTGGTGGCCTCGCGGGGCCTGGGTCTCCTGCCAGTAGTAGGTGCCGAGCGGCTGGGTGGAGGTGCAGACGCCGTCGGCGCCGGTGGTGCAGGGGCCGCCGACCTTGGTGTCGTCGTCCTGGCGCCCGGCCGTGCCGTTGGTGTCCTTCCAGAGCTGGAACACCGCGCCCGCCAGGGTCTTGCCCTTGGGGTCGGTCTTGAGGACCGTCAGCTTGCCGAGCATCGGCCGGTCGACGGCGGTGGTGGTGAGGCCGTTCTCGTGGTTCCGCTGGGTGAGCACCAGCGGACCGAAGACCGGCGGGTCGGGCAGCAGGTACCCGGGCGGGGCCGAGACCTCCTGCCAGTAGTAGGTGCCGACGGGCACCAGGACCGTACAGACGCCGTGCGCCGGGGTGGTGCACGGGTCGCCGACCTTGGTGTCGGCGTCCTGCTGGAGGCCGTCCGTGCCGTTGGTCTCGCGCCAGAGCTGGAAGACGGCGCCGGCCAGCGTCCGGCCGTCGGGGTCGGTCTTGGTGATGGTCAGCGCGCCGGGGCCCGGGTGGTCGACGGCCGTGGTGCTCACGCCCTGCCGGTAGTTGGCGGCGGTGAGCACGAGCGGGCCGAAGTCCGCCGGGTCCGGCAGCAGGAAGCCCTTGGGGGACGCCGTCTCCTGCCAGTAGTAGGTGCCCAGCGGGACCGTCGCGGTGCAGACCCCGTCGGCGCCGGTGGTGCAGGGGGTGCCGATCCTCGTGTCGTCGTCCTGGCGTCCGGCCGTTCCGTTGGTGTCCTGCCAGAGCTGGAAGACGGCTCCGGCGATCGGCTCGTCCTGCGGGTCGGTCTTGAGCACCTTCACGGCGCCGGTGATGAGGGTGTCCACGGCCGTGGTGGTCACGCCCGCCTGGGCGTTGGCGACGGTGAGCACCAGCGGGCCGAAGTCCGCCGGGTCCGGCAGGTGGTAGCCCGCCGGGGCGGTGGTCTCCTGCCAGTAGTAGGTACCCAGCAGGACGTTGGCCGTGCAGACGCCGTCGGCGCCGGTGGTGCACGGGTCGCCGACCTTGGTGTCGTCCGCCTGGCGTCCGGCCGTTCCGTTGGTGTCCTGCCAGAGCTGGAACACCGCCCCGGCCAGCGGCCGGTTCTGCGGGTCGGTCTTGGTGACGCTGACGTTGCCGCGCATCGGCTGGTCCACGGCCGTGGTGCTCACGCCCGCCTGGTAGGTGGACGCCGTCAGCACCAGCGGGCCGAAGACCGCGGGGCTGGGCAGCAGGTAGCCGGTCGGGGCGGCCGTCTCCTGCCAGTAGTAGGTGCCGAGTACCACGGTGGCGGTGCAGACGCCGCTCGCGGGCGTGGTGCAGGGGGTGCCCACGGCGGTGTCGTCGGCCTGCAGGCCGTCGGTGCCGTTGCTCTCCTGCCAGAGCTGGAAGACCGCGCCCGCCAGCACCTGGCCGCTCGGGTCGGTCTTGGTCACGGTGACCGCGCCGGTGATCGGCTGGTCGGTGGCGGTGACGGTGACCCCGGCCTGGTAGTTCGTCAGATCCAGCAGCAGGGGCCCGAAGACGGGGTTGGCGGGCAGGTGGTAGCCGTCGGGGGCCTTGGTCTCCTGCCAGTAGTAGGTGCCCAGCGGTACGGTGGCCGAGCAGAGGCCGTTGGCGTCCGTGGTGCAGGGGGAGCCGACGGCAGTGTCGGGGGTGCCGCCCGTGGTCTGGAGGCCGGTGGTGCCGTTGGTGTCCTTCCAGAGCTGGAAGACGGCGCCCGGCAGCACCTTCCCGGTCGGGTCGGCCTTGGTGACGCTCACCTGGCCGTCCGGCTGGTAGTAGCCGAAGTCGTAGGTGTGGTTGTTCTGGCCCGGGCCGCCGGTTGTGACGGCGTACTCGGGGAACCGGCCGCCGGGCGGGACCTTGCCGTCGCTGTCGATGAAGTCGTTGGTGCCGGCGTCGGCCTGGGTGACCACCCACTGGTACAGCGGGCCGCCCGGCTCGTAGTCGGCCGCCAGGTCGACCTTGATGGTGTACTGCGTCCGCGGCTTGAGGCCGCCGGTGACGTTGGAGTCGTCGAAGTAGTACTCACCGCGGGCGGTGGTCCTCATGGTGCCGACCACGGTGCCGGTGGAGTCGTACAGCCGGACGGTGGCGCCGGGCACCGGCTTTTCGCCCGGGTCCTGGATGCCGTCCCTGTCGACGTCGTACCAGACCCGGTTGCCGATCTGCAGCGGCGCCTCGTCGCAGAGCACCTCCAGGTCGGCCATCGAGCCGCCCTTGCCGAAGCCGGAGGTCAGCTGGTTGCCCATGCCGCTCGCCCGGGTGCCGTCCCGGTTGGTGAAGGCGGTGCCGCCGGTGAAGGTGGTCACGTCGTCCGGGTCGAGGGCCGAACTCGCGATCGAGGTCTCGACCTTGGAGAGCGCGACGCCCGCGTACAGGGCGTTGAAGTGGAAGGCGGTGCGCTGCTGGTTGTAGTAGCCCTGCCCTCCCGAGGTGGTGCTGCCGCAGCCGCGGTTCTCGGCCATCACGAACATCCCGCCGGAGTTCGGGCAGGCACGGCTCAGCGCGCCGCCCGCGGAGGGGGTGATCAGACCACCGCCGGCCACCGCCCGCATGCCCTGGCCGATCTGGTCGCCGTAGCGGTCCCGGAAGCCGAGGATCAGCGAGCCGTCGGTGTCGACGATGATGTCGGCGAGCATCGGCTCGGGATTGGAGGAGTAGGTGTTGCCGCAGGTGGTCCCGTCCTGGGTGAGCGGGATGGTGTCCGACCAGGGGTACCAGCCGTCGCCGTTGCAGGGCGCGACGGTGTAGGTGATCGGGCGCGGGTAGTTCAGCGGCTGGTCCATCACGACCGATCCGAAGGTGCCCGCGACCGGGTCGAAGGTTCGCACGATCGCCCGCAGGTCCGCCTTGGACCGGGTGGACTCGCCGGAGCAGACGCCGCCCAGGTAGACCACGCCGTCCTGGATCCCGATGCCGTACGGCCGCCAGTCGCCGGCCGCCGGGCAGGGGGTGTCCGGGCCCGGGATCGGGTAGACCGCCGAGGGGGCGGCCGCAGTCTTCTTGGTCGCGTCGTAGCGGTAGAGCTGACGGTCCGCCAGGTTGACCACGTAGAGGTCGTTGCCGTCCTCGGAGACCTCGACGTCACCCAGCGACTCCTTCGCCACCGAGGGGGCGAAGGCCAGGTCCATGTCGGTGGTGAAGTCGTGGGTCGCGCTGCCCGCGTTCGGCACGGTGGTGAACTGCGTGGTGGTGTTGGTGGCCATGTCGGTCAGGTAGATCCCGCCCTGGCCGAGCGGGCCGTAGGCCGCGCCGCGGTGCGCGTGGGCACCGGAGAAGACCCACTTCTTCTGCTTGCTGTACCCGATGCCGTAGAGCGAGCCGGTGGTCGCCTTGTCCGAGACGTCGGTGGTCTGGTTGTTGGTGCCGCGCGCGTTGTACGGGAACTTCACCAAGGTCCGGGTGCCGGAGTCGCCCGAGACGTTGTTGCGGATGCACGCCGTCATCAGGGTGGCGTTCTTCTGGCAGTAGTCGCCCGGGTTCCAGAACGCCGTGGTGAACGAGACGTTCTTCCCGGCCGAGAGGTCGACGAACTCCTCGGTGCTGCTCAGGTCGCCCGGCGCGGCGCTGAGCCCCCGGCGGTCGGCGAAGGCCGAGTACAGGACGCCCGGCTTGGGGTTGACGACCTGCACCCGGTACTTGCCGCCGACCAGCGCGCTGCCCGCCGGACTGAGCGTCAGGGTGCCGTTGGCGGTGGTGGTGCCGGTGACGGTGGTGCCGGCGTCGTCGGTCAGGTTGACCGTCACCCCGGACATCCCGGGCTCCAGCGCCGTCCCGTCCCACAGGCCGTTGCCGTTGACCTCGCGGACCACCCGGACGGTCACCGAACCGTCCCCGGCGTCGGCGTTCGCGCCGCCGGGGACGAGGCCCAGGTAACTCCCGCAGACCGCCAGGACGGTGGCGGCGGCCAGGGCCTTCTTCCGTCCTGGTGACGGAGGTTCTCTCCGCACGTGTGCGAGGCGTGTCAGTCGTCTGTGGAACACCGGAGCACCAGCGCCCTTTCCTGGAGGAACAGTTCCCAGGACTGTGCGCCGGTGCGTGCGCCGGTGTGCCGAGACACGACGCGCCGGTCAGCGCGTCGTGTCGGAGTTCATCCTTTCGGTCAGCAGTAGTGCTACTTGTCCTTCCGGTCGCGGTACGCCGGGCGGCCGAGCGCTCAGGCGCCGACGTACGCCGCCAGGTGCTCGCCCGTCAGGGTGGAGCGGGCGGCGACCAGTTCGGCCGGGGTGCCCTCGAAGACCACCGTGCCGCCGTCGTGGCCGGCGCCCGGACCGAGGTCGACGATCCAGTCGGCGTGGGCCATCACGGCCTGGTGGTGCTCCACCACGATCACCGACTTGCCGGAGTCCACCAGCCGGTCCAGCAGCCCGAGCAGCTGCTGCACATCGGCCAGGTGCAGGCCGGTGGTCGGCTCGTCCAGCACGTAGAGCCCGCCCTTCTCGCCCATGTGGGTGGCCAGCTTGAGCCGCTGGCGCTCGCCGCCGGAGAGGGTGGTGAGCGGCTGACCGAGCGTCAGGTAGCCGAGGCCGACGTCCGCCAGCCGGTCCAGGACCCGGTGCGCGGCCGGAGTGGCGCCGGCCCCGGCGGGGCCGAAGAACTCCTCGGCCTCCGTCACCGACATCGCCAGCACCTCGCTGATGTCCTTGCCCCCGAGGTGGTAGTCCAGCACCGAGGCGTCGAAGCGCTTGCCCTCGCACTGCTCGCAGGTGGTCGCCACCCCGGCCATCATCGCCAGGTCGGTGTAGATCACCCCGGCGCCGTTGCAGGTCGGGCAGGCGCCCTCGGAGTTGGCGCTGAACAGGGCCGGCTTCACCCCGTTCTCCTTGGCGAAGGCCTTGCGGATCGGGTCGAGCAGCCCGGTGTAGGTGGCCGGGTTGCTCCGCCGGGAGCCCTTGATCGGGGTCTGGTCCACGACCACCACGCCCGCCTCGGCGGCGGCCCGGCTGCGGACCAGCGACCCGTGCACCAGCGAGCTCTTGCCCGAGCCGGCCACCCCCGTCATCACCACCAGCACCCCGAGCGGGACGTCCACGTCCACGTTCCGCAGGTTGTGGGTGCTCGCGCCGCGGACCTCCAGCACCTCGGAGTACTTGCGCACCTCGGCCTTGAGCGAGGCCCGGTCGTCCAGGTGACGGCCCGTCACCGTGCCGCCCTCGCGCAGCCCCTCGACGCTGCCCTCGAAGCAGACCGTGCCGCCCGCCGTCCCGGCCCCCGGACCGAGGTCGACCACGTGGTCGGCGATCGCGATGACCTCCGGCTTGTGCTCCACCACCAGCACCGTGTTGCCCTTGTCCCGCAGGCGCAGCAGCAGCTCGTTCATCCGCTGGATGTCGTGCGGGTGCAGGCCGGTGGTGGGCTCGTCGAAGACGTAGGTCACGTCGGTGAGGGAGGAGCCGAGGTGACGGATCATCTTGACCCGCTGGGCCTCGCCGCCGGAGAGCGTCCCGGCCGGCCGGTCCAGCGAGAGGTAGCCGAGGCCGATCTCCACGAAGGAATCGAGGGTGTGGCCGAGCGAGTCCAGCAGCGGGGCCACCGAGGGCTCCTTCAGCCCGCGCACCCAGCCGGCCAGGTCGCTGATCTGCATGGCGCAGGCGTCGGCGATGCTCACCTTGCCGATCTTCGAGGAGCGGGCCGCCTCGCTCAGCCGGGTGCCGCCGCACTCCGGGCAGGAGGTGAAGGTGACCGCGCGGTCCACGAAGGCCCGGATGTGCGGCTGCATCGCCTCCGGGTCCTTGGAGAGGAAGGACTTGCGGAGCTTGGGGATCAGGCCCTCGTAGGTGAGGTTCACCCCGTTGACCTTGACCTTGGTCGGCTCGCGGTAGAGGAAGTCCTGCATCTCTTTCTTGCTGAACTCCCGGATCGGCTTGTCCGGGTCCAGGAAGCCGGAGTTGGCGAAGATGCCGACCGTCCAGACGTTGTCCGCCTTGTAGCCGGGGATGGTGATGGCGCCCTCGGAGATCGACTTGGAGTCGTCGAACAGCTCGGCCAGGTCCAGGTCGCTGACGGAGCCCCGGCCCTCGCAGTGGGGGCACATGCCGCCGGTGATGCTGAAGCTGCGCCGCTCCTTGACGGTCTTCCCGGCCTTCTCGACCGTCACCGCGCCCGCGCCGCTGATCGAGGCGACGTTGAAGGAGAAGGCCTGCGGCGAGCCGATGTGCGGCTTGCCCAGGCGGCTGAACAGGATCCGCAGCATCGCGTTGGCGTCGGTGGCGGTGCCGACGGTGGAGCGCGGGTCGGAGCCCATCCGCTGCTGGTCCACGATGATCGCCGTGGTCAGGCCCTCCAGCACGTCCACGTCGGGGCGGGCCAGGTTGGGCATGAAGCCCTGGAGGAAGGCGCTGTAGGTCTCGTTGATCATCCGCTGCGAGTCCGCGGCGATGGTGTCGAAGACCAGCGAGCTCTTCCCGGAGCCGGACACGCCGGTGAACACCGTGAGGCGGCGCTTGGGGATCTCCACGCTGACGTTCTTGAGGTTGTTCTCGCGCGCGCCGTGGACCCGGATCAGGTCGTGACTGTCGGCGACGTGCGACGCGGGCGGCTGCTTCGCGGCCTTGCTGGCCATGCTCTGTCTCCATCCGTGTGACGGGACCGCCCCTCCGCGCTCCCAACCGTTCTTCCTCGCTCGCCCGATCTTGCCAGTTCGGACCGACGGGGGACGGTCGGGTGCGCGGAGGGCGCGGCCCGTCAGTCCTGGATGCGGCGCCAGGGGCGGTCGGCCTCCAGGGCGAAGGCGAGTTCGAGGAGCAGGCGCTCCTGGCCGTGGGCGGCGGAGAGGTGGACGCCGATCGGCAGGCCGTCGGGGGCGGCGCCGGTGGGGAGGGTGATCGCCGGGCCGCCGGTGACGTTGTTGACCGGGGTGAAGGCCACGTAGCGCAGCAGACGCTCCGTCAGCTCCTCGAACTCCACGGTGGGGCTGAGGTGGCCGAGCGGCGGGGTGGTGTGGGCCAGGGTGGGGGAGAGGATCGCGTCGTGGTCGCGGAAGATGCCGGCGTAGGTGCGCTCGGCCTGCCGCAGGCGGCGCAGCACGCCCGGGCCCCGGCGGTACTCGCGCAGGAAGCTGCGCCGCAGGCCGGTGGTGAGCGGGTCGAGGTCGCGGGAGCGGAAGCTGCGGTCCACCACCAGGCGGCCGGTGGAGGCGATCACGAAGGCGATGAAGCCCCAGTAGAGGAGGAAGTCGCGGGAGAAGTCGGTGCCGAAGGGCAGGCTGGCGGGGGTGACCTGATGGCCCATCGCCTCCAGCCGGGCGGCGGTCTCCTCCACCGCGCGGCGGGTCCGGTCGTCGCTGACCGCGATGGGCGAGTCCACCACCAGGCCGATCCGCAGCTTGCGGCTGCCCGGGCCCTCGACCAGGCCGATCGGCGGCAGGGCGGGGTTGCGGTGCTGCTGCTCGGCGGCGGCGTAGAAGGCGGCCGTGTCGCGGACGGAGCGGGTGACCACGCCGTCGGTGACGATGTCCAGCGGGAGTTGGCGGCCCTGCTCGTTGGGGACCAGCCGGCCGCGGGTGGGCTTGAGGCCGACCAGGCCGCAGGCCGCCGCCGGGATCCGGATCGAGCCGCCGCCGTCGTTGGCGTGCGCGATCGGCACCACGCCGGAGGCCACCAGCACGGCCGAACCGCCGGAGGAGGCGCCGGCGGAGCGCGAGGGGTCCCAGGGGTTGCGGACCGGCTCGGCGGCGGCGTACTCGGTGGTCGCGTTCAGCCCGAACTCCGGCAGCCGGGTCTTGCCCAGCACCGTCACCCCGCTGGTCATGAACAGCTCGGTGAACGGCGCGCTGCGCCGGGCCGGGCGGGCCCGGAAGGCGGCGCTGCCGTGGCCGGTCGGCACGCCGAGCAGGTCGACGTTGTCCTTGAGGTAGGTGGGCACGCCGTACAGCGGGCCGTCGGGCGCGCCGGGGGCGGAGCGCGGGGCGTCGTGCAGGGCGAAGGCGACGGGGCGCAGCGCCTCGACCCGCGCCGCGCGCCCGGCCGCGGCGGCGGCCAGCTCGGCCGGGCTCACCGCTCCGGAGCGGACGGCGGCCGCCAGGGCCACCGCGTCCTGCTCGCCCAGCGCGTCGTCGCCGAACGCGTGCACCCGGCCGTCGGTCATCTCGCTCCTCCGTACCTACTGCCCGGTAACGGCCGGGCAGGGCAGCAGTGTACGGGCGGCGTCGCGGTGCGGCCAGAGGCCTGGGCGACCCGGCGGAGAGCGCTTGCTGACGGGGCGTCGGAAATCGCGTTGACCCTTCGTCCGCGACGCGGCGATGGTGGCGTTGATGTCCTGACGATCACCTCCAGGGGGCCGCTGATGATGTTCGGGTACTCGGACGACTGGTGGGTGCTCTTCCTGTACCCGGCACTGCTCTGGCTGCCGGTCGGTCCGTTCGTGATGACGGCCATGGGGGTGGCCTGCGCCCGGCACCCGGGCCGGCGGGCCCGGCTGGCCTCGGTGCTGCTGCCGCTGCTGCCGGTCACGGTGGTCGGCGTGATGATGGCCTTCCCGCTGGAGCGCTGGGACGACGAGCGTCGCCGGCAGGACTTCCTGGAGGGCTACCTCGGGGTCTACGTCGGTCTGGTCACCACGCTGCCCTGGCTGCTCGGGTACCTGGTGGCGCGGACCGTCCGGGCGGTGAGGGCCCGGCGCGGCCGGGCGTCCGAGCCGGTGACGGAGGATCAGGAGGACATCAGCCCGCCGCGGTAGGAGATGGCCACGGCCTGGGCCCGGTCGCGCGCGCCCAGCTTGGCCAGCACCCGCTTCATGTGGGTCTTGACGGTGGATTCGGCGAGGAACAGCCGGGTGGCGATCTCCGGGTTCGAGCAGCCCTCGGCGGCCAGCCGGAGCACCTCGCGTTCGCGGGTGGTGAGGCGGGACAGGCGCGGGTCCTCGGGCTGGGAAAGCGCTTGCCCGGGCGCGGCGGAGGCGATCCGGTCCACCAGCGCCCGGGTCACCGCCGGGTCCAGCAGGGCCTCGCCGGCGGCGACCGCGCGGACGGCCTCGATCAGCCGCTCCGGTGAGGCCCGCTTGAGCAGGAAAGCGCTTGCCCCCGCCCGCAGCGCCTCCCAGACGTACTCGTCGTGCTGGAACACCGTCAGCACCAGCACCCGGGCCGGATGCGGCCCGGCCACGATCCGGCGGGTGGCCTCGATCCCGTCGATCCCCGGCATCCGCACGTCCATCAGCACCACCTCCGGCCGCAGCTCCTGGCAGAGCCGGACCGCCGCCAGGCCGTCGGCTGCCTGCCCGACCACCTCCAGGCCTTCGTCGGTGCCCAGCACCAGGGCGATCCCGGCCCGCAGCAGCGCGTCGTCCTCGGCCACGACCAGCCGGATCCGCCGCCGCTCCGGACTCTCCGCGTCCCGACCCTGCGCCTCCCGACCCTGCGCCTCCTGACCCGCCGTCACCGGACCGGCAGGACGGCGTGCAGCCGGAAGCCGCCCCGGTCACCTCCCCCGTGCTCCACGCTGCCGCCCAGCATCGAGACCCGCTCCGAGATCCCGATCAGGCCGCCCCCGGGCACGTAGCCCTCGGCCGGTCCCCGGCCGTCGTCGCTGACCTCGATCTCCAGGCGGTCCCCGAGCCGCCGCACGGAGACGTCGGCGGTCGCGGCCCGGCCGTGCTTGACGGTGTTGGTCAGCGCCTCCTGGACGATCCGGTAGGCCGAGACGTCGATGCTGCGCGGCAGCCGGGCGACCTCGCCCGGATCCAGCCGCAGGCCGACCGTCAGCCCCGCCCGGTCCATCCGCCCGGTGAGCCGGCCCAGGTCCGCCAGCCCCGGCCGCCCTGACGGGTCGTCCGGATCCTGCTCCGGCTGGTGCCGGAGCGCGGCCAGCACCCGGTCCAGCTCGTCCAGGGCGTCCCGGCCGGTCTGCTCCAGCTCCGTGAGCACCGTGCGGGTGCGCTCCGGCTCGCGCTCCAGCAACCGCCGGGCCGCACCCGCCTGGACCAGCATCACGTTCACCGTGTGCCCGACCAGGTCGTGCAACTCCCGCGCCATCCGGGCCCGTTCGCCGCTGACCGCCTCCCGGTGCAGCCTGGCCCTGGCCGCCTCCCGCTCCTCCAGGCGCCGAGCCGAGCCGTAGCCGATCGCCCAGCCGAGCAGCCAGAGGAAGAGCACCCCGGCCGGAATCGCCGGATAGGTGCGGGCCCCCTCCGAGCCGGTGAAGTACCCGGCCATCCCGGCCAGCGCGATGAACGGCCCGGCCCACGCCCGGGCCCGGGTGCCGTGCAGGCCGAGCGCGTGCAGCACCACGATGTTGGCGTACGGGGCGACCGGCGAGGTCAGCACCCAGAGCGACTCGGCCGACAGCGCGGCCGTGCCCGCCAGGTAGGCGCTGAGCGGGGTCGAGCGGCGGGCGGCGACGGCGGCCGCCTGGACGGTGCTGAGCAGCACGGCGAGCGGCATCCGGTCGCCCAACTCCGGTGCCGCCGAAACCCGTTCGACGAGCATGGCGGCGAGGAAGGCGGCGGCGAGGAGCAGGTCGAGCACGAGGCTGCGGGACGGTCGCGTCATGTGGTGGTGTTCCCGGACGGGTCGCAGGGGTCGGTCCGCGGCACCGTATCGGCGTCCGCACCCCCGGCGCATCACCCTTCGGGGGTACTCCGCACCCGCCCGGCCACCCCCGGGGAGGATCATGGCGGCAGCCCCCGGCGGGGGACGCCCCGCCGGGGCCGCCGCGCCTACCTTGCGCCCCATGGACAACGCCACGCACCACCGGGCCGACCGCCCCGCCTCCCTCCTCCCGCGCCGCACCGCGCTCGCCCTCTTCGCCTTCCTCGGACTGGCGGTCGCCCTGCTCTCCGCGCGCTACTTCACCCTCGACCCCGAGACCTTCCTGGAGGACCAGCGCGCCACCTACCTCGCCCACCTCGTCCCGCTGCTGTGCCACATCGGCGGCGGGACGGTGGCCCTGCTGCTCGGCCCCTGGCAGTTCGTGGCCCGGCTGAGAACCCGGCGGCCCGCCGTGCACCGCTTCGTCGGGCGGGTCTACCTGCTGAGCGCGGCGGTCACCGGCCTCGGCGGTCTGGCCCTCGCCCCGTACGGCCTCTATCCGCCGATCGCCCCGATCGGGTTCGGCCTCCTCGCCGTGCTGCTCCTGGGCACCTCCGCCGCAGCCCTCCGTACGGCCCGTCAGCGCCGCTTCGACCGCCACCGGGTCTGGGCCGTCCGCTCCTACGCCCTGATCCTGGCCGCCGTCACCCTCCGGGTCTGGCTCCCGCTCTTCGACGCGCTCGGCGCGCCCTTCGACCAGGCCTACGCCGCCGCCGGGTGGACCTGCTGGCTGATCAACCTCGCCGTCGCCGAGGCCTTCCTGGCCAGGAAGCCTTCCACACGGGTGAGTTGAGCCCGGCCGCGCGGCGTCCGCCGGCACCGGGCCGGGCGCCTCACCCGCGGGGTGGTGGCCAAGGGAATCCGAGCGCGCGGGCGGAGTCGGCCGAGCCGCCGCAGAGCTCGGCGTAGGAGCGCGGATCGCGCTCCGTCAACTCCCGCGCGAACCGCGCCGCCTGCACCGCCGGGTCCTCGTCCGTCACGATGAGCTCCTTGCGGAACTGCAGCCACGGGGCACTCCCCGAGGCACGGGCGGTGGGGTGGCCGAGCAGGACGTCGACCGTGCCGGGCCGCCACGAGGAGGCGCTGATCAAGCCGAACCGCCACCGCTCCAGCGCTGCGGCGTCCGCGCGCAGCCGCTCGCCGAGGAGCCGGGCCGTGGTCCGGGCGGGCCACTCCCAGCTGTGGTCCTGCTCGGCGCGGGCGACCTCGGCGTCGTACCGGCGGGCGTCGAAACGGAAGTCGGGCAGCTCGGGGGCCGGCCCGTTCCTGTCGCGCCAGCCGTGCCACAGCACGTGGTCCCCCACGCGTTCGACGGTGGTGCAGAGCGCACCGCAGCAGCCCCAGGTGCACTCGGCCTCCGCCAGTTCCACCTCACGCGGCTCGTCGCCCGCGCGCAGCCCCCGGTCCGCGCTCAGCAGCCGCTCCGGTTCGTGGCCGGGGCCCGGGGCGAAGGCCTCGGCGATGATGTCGCGCCCGTCGACGATCGGATGGACCGCGGCGGTGACGACGGTGAGGCCGCGGGGCCCGGTGCTGGTGGAGGTGCGGATGTCGATGCCGAAGCTGTTCGTGCCGATCACCGGGCGATTCTCCCAGTCCGCCGGCCGGCCCGGTCACCCGCCCGGGCTCGGCGGCCTCTGATCCGTGCTCAGAAGGCCTTGCCCGGGTTGAGGATCCCCAGCGGGTCGAAGGCGTGCTTGACGCTGCGGTGGAGGTCCAGCACGGCCGGGTCCAGGGCGGTGGCGAGCCGGCTGCGCTTGAGGGTGCCGACGCCGTGTTCGCCGGTGATCGAGCCGCCGAGGTCGAGGGCCTTGCGCCAGAGCTGCTCGGCCTTCCGGTGGGCCTCCCGGAAGGTTTCGGGGGTGCGGTCGGGGAGGATCAGGACCGGGTGCAGGTTGCCGTCCCCGGCGTGGCCGACGGTGGCGATCCGGACGGTGCCCTCCCGGCCGGTGCGTTCGATGTGGCCCAGCATCTCGACCAGGCGGCTGCGCGGCACCACCACGTCCTCCACGATGGTGGCCGCGCCGGAGGCGAGCAGCGCCTCCCCCGCCGAACGCCGGACGGAGAGCATCTCCTCGGCCCCGTCCGCGCTGCTGGACATCGTCATCGAGGTGGCCCCCTGCTCCTGGCAGAGCCGCACCATCTCGGCCACCAGCCGCTGGGCGTCGCCGCCGTCGGCCTGGCCGATGAGCAGGGCCGCGGAGGTGGTGTCGGCGCCGCTCGGCCGGTAGGCCTCGACGGCGTCCAGCGCGGCGCGGTCGAGCAGTTCGAGCATGGACGGCCGTCCGGACAGCCGGGCGATCGAGGCGACGGCCGCGCCGGCGGCCCGGAGGCCGTCGAACCCGGCGGTGAAGGTGGCCGGTTCGGTGGTCGGCACCGGGCGCAGCCGCAGGGTCGCCGCGGTGATGATGCCGAGGGTGCCCTCCGAACCGACGAACAGCCGGGTCAGGTCGTACCCGGCGACGTTCTTGAGGGTGCGCCCGCCTGTGCGGACCAACCGGCCGTCGGCGAGCACCACTTCGAGGCCGAGCACGTTGTCGGCGGTGACGCCGTACTTCACGCAGCGCAGTCCCCCGGCGTTGGTGGCCACGTTCCCGCCGATGGTGGAGACCTCGGCGCTGCCCGGATCCGGCGGGTAGAACAGCCGCTGCGCGGCGGCGGCCCGGCCGAGCGCGCCGTTCACCACCCCGGCCTCCGCCACGGCGTACTGGTCGGCGGCGTTCAACTCCCGGATCGCGGAGAGCCGTTCGAGCGAGAGCACGACCCCGCGCGCCAGCGCGGATGCCCCGCCCGCGAGCCCGCTGCCCGCGCCGCGCGGTACCAGCGGCACGCGGTGACGGCTGGCCCACCGGGCGATCCGCCGGACCTGTTCGACGTCCTGCGGCAGCGCGACGGCGAGCGGCAACTCGTGTTCGACCGTGTCGGCGCGGTCCCCGGCGTAGGGGCGGACCTCGCCCTCCTCCTGGAGGAGCGCGTCCCCGCCGAGCAGCGCGCGGAGTTCGGAGATCTCCGGCAGAGCCGTGGTCCGCAGGTGCACGGCCGGAACAGCGTTCACGAATCACCCAAGTCGTCAGTGCGGAAAAGCCGGTGGACGGATGGCACGGTCGAATCGGAGGGGAGCAGGTGACGCGTTCTCGTCATTCTCGGGCGCACCGTGGGAGGGGCGGTCGCGGAGTGCGCTCCGATTCGCCTTCGATCCTGCCGGGCCGCGCACACCAGTTGACGCATTTTCAGGACAACCCACGTGTCTGACGTGGGGTTGTGTCATAATTCCTCCACTCCGCAGGTGATTAACCGGATTTGAGTACTCGTCCGACCGGCGGAAATCCGAGGCACTTCCCGGGAACGGCTCTTCACGCCCGCTTTGTCATGCCCTAGTCTCTCGGGGCCGAGAGTGCGCAACGACCACGGGGGGATTCCGAGATGAGCACACCGCCGACCGCCGACCAGTACGCCGCGGACCGGCCCGGAGGAGCCTGGGACCCGGCCGCAGCGTCGGGCCCGGGCCCGGACGCACCGCCGCCGTGGGTCCCGCCGCGGCGCCGGGCCCGGCGTCTGCTGCGGGGCGGCCTGGCGGGGCTCGGGATGGTCGCCCTGGTCGCGGTGGCGCTGGTGGTGGCCGGCTACTACTACCGCGACGCCCCGATCACCGCCGACGCCGGTGACTGCGTGCACAACACCGGCACCACCGAGGACCCGGAGGTCAGTGTGGTGCCGTGCTCCGCCCCCGAGGCCGAGTTCGTGGTGATCAAGATGATCCACCTGGTGAACGAGGACGCCTGCGACGAGGTCCCGGGCACCATCGCCACCTACCGCGAGGAGCGCAGCCGCGCCTCCTTCAGCCTCTGCTTGGGCCGCAACGACTACTCCTGACAACTCCTGACGCAGGCCGCCCGACGGGCCGTCAGGGGCTCTCAGGGCGGTAGGTGTTCAGGAGTCGAGGCGGAGGTGGGCCAGGGCCTTGTCGTCGTGGGGTTTGGGGCGGGGCCAGGCGATGGCGTCGGGGTCGGTGGTCTCGGCGTGGTGGATCGCGTCGACGACCTGCTGGGGGTGGCTGCGGCGGGAGTCGGCGAGGAGGGCGGGCCAGTCGAGCAGGTGGTGGTCGGTGACGGCGGAGGAGACGCCGTCGGTGAGCAGGAGGACGTCGGTCAGCTCGGCGAGGGGCCAAGCGGCGGTGACGGCGCGCAGTCCGGCCTCGGGGGTGGCCTCGGCGACCCAGTAGCCGCCGTCGCGGTTGATCACGGTGTGCTGGAACTCGCGGAGTTCACCCATCAGTTCGCGGTGGCGACGGTCGAAGCCGGACCCGGCGGCGAGCCGGGCGCGGTACTCGGTGGTCTGCGGGCGGGGGTCGAGCAGTCCGGCCAGCCGGTCGTCGCTGAGCACCGAGGCGGAGCCGTCCCGGTGGAAGGCCACCACCGGGCTGTCACCGAGCACGGCCGCCTCCAGGCGGGGGCCGTTGCGGCGGACCACGGCGACGGTGGCGGCCGGGCCGCGGCCCGGCCGGAGGCCGTGCTCGGCGGCGACGGCGGCTATCGCGGAGGCCAGCAGGGCGGGCAGCGGGAGCGCCGGACGGCCGAGGAGCTGCTCGGACAGCTGCGCGCCCAGGGTCCGCGCGTACCAGCCGCCGAGCGGTGTCTCGTCGCTGACGGTCGAGACCCCGTCGAGTACCACCACCGCGTCCGGCAGCACCACGATGTGGTCCTCCGTCAGCCGCTCGGGGCCGCCCCCGGGTCGTTCGCCGACCAGTACCCGCCAGGGGGCGGACGCCCCATGGCCCTGCGCTGTGCTGGTCTTCCGGTCCACTCCGCACCTCCGCCGTGGAGTCTGGCGGCGGAAGGTGAACGGCGGGGGACGGAGAGCGGGACGACCGGGGTGCCGCGCGATCAGGTACGCGGCACCCCGGCCGGGTTCACGGGTCCCCGGCGGACGGGCGGGGAGGGGCGGGGAGGGGCTCAGAGCTCGAAGTAGTCGCGGCTGTCGACCGGGACGAGGTCCACGTACTCCGGGTGCTTGGCGATCCAGGCCTTGATGTACGGGCAGTACGGGAGCACGGCGAGGCCGCGCTCGCGGGCGTCGTCCAGGGCGAAGCGGGCGAGCGAGCTCGCCAGGCCCTGGCCCTCGAAGGCCGGGTTGACCTCGGTGTGGGTGAAGGCGATCTCGCCCTCCCCGAGGCGGTACTCGGCGAAGCCGGCGAGCCGGTCGCCGTCGACTATGACCTCGTAGCGGGAGAGGTCTTGGCGGTCGACGATCTTCGATTCCATCGGGGCTCCAGCCTGGTCGGTGAGGCGCTCGTACGCGCGTGCGGTCCGTCAGTGGCCGTGGCTGACGCAGAACTCGTTGCCGGCCGGGTCCTGGAGAACGGTCCAGGACAGGCCGGGCGCCTGCTGTTCGCCGACGACCGTGGCGCCCAGCTCCACCAACCGCCGGACCTCGGCCGCCAGGTCGTCGGCCGTGAGGTCCAGGTGGACCCGGTTCTTGCTCAGCTTGGGTTCGGACACCTGCTGGAACCCGAGCGTCAACGGCTTCGCACCGACCATCACGAACTCGCCGAAGTCCTGGGAGATCTCGGCGTCGAGCACGGTGGCCCACCACTGGGCCAGTTCGCGCGGGGAGGAGCAGTCGATCGTGATCATCGTTGCGGAGACAGTCATGGATCACCCTAACCACAGCCGCCCCCGCCCGCGTCAAGCGCCTGACATGCCGTCATCTGCGCCGGAGCGGTCCGTCAACTCCGTACCGGCCCCGGCCCGTCGGCTCGGGGCGGCACCGGACCGTCCGTGCCCGGCGGGGACCCTCAGTGGAGGCGCCGCAGACCGTCGCGGACCCGGCGGGCGTCGCGCAGGCGGCGTTCGTAGGTGGCCCCGAGGACCAGCAGGAGCAGACCCGCCGCCGCCAGCGGGACCCAGCGGGGCAGGGCGCCGATGAGCTGGGTCACCAGCGGGGTGAGCTCGTGCACCGCCACGGCGGTGAGGGTGACGGCACCGAAGAGCAGCGGGGCGCGGAGCCGCTGCCGGGCGCCCAGGACGGTCAGGGCGAGGGCCGCCGTGCCGAGCAGCAGCGGGCGCGGCCAGGTCGGCTCGGCCCAGACCGCGACCAGGCTGGGGAGCAGGGCGAGGCCGAGCCCGGCGCCGTAGGCGGCCGTGGAGGAGAGCTCCGGGCTGCGGCGCCGCCGCAGGTGACCGATGGTCAGCGCGGCGGCCGCCACGCTCAGCGTGTACGGCTCGGGGACGGTGACCCCGGCCAGGGCGAGCCGCACCCAGGAGGAGAGCACCAGCAGCCCGGTGCCGACCAGCGCCGCCCGGCGGCGGTCCGGCCGCAGCGCCACGGCGAGCGCCAGCACGCCGCCGACGGCCAGGGCCAGGCTGAGCGCCCCCGGGTGACCGGCCGTCAGGGCGAAGGCGGGGAGCGCGAGGGCGTATCCCGTCCCCTCCACGGCCAGGGCGAGCGAGCTGCGGTCGCCCCGGTGCGCGATGCCGGCGGCCGCCGCGACGGTGAGGGCGGTCACGGCGAGGAGGAGGAACGCGAGCTCGTACGCCGCCAGACCGCCGGTCTGCCCGGCGGCGAGGGCGGTGACGGCGAGGGAGGCCACGGCGAAGCCGCCGAAGGGCGCTGCCCAGCGGTGCGGGAGCCGGGAGGCGAGGAGCGCGGCGCCGGCCGTCAGGGCGGACCAGACGACGAGCGTGGCGGTCCGGTCGGTGCCGCCCCAGATCACGGCGGCGGTGGCGGACGGGAGGAGCACGAGCAGGTGGGAGGTGGGGTCGGTGGGGTGCTGGAGGGCGAGGGCGGCGGTGGCGGCCGCGGTGAGCGCCAGGGCCCAGAACGCCCCGGTGGTGAGGGGGAGTTCGAAGAGGGTGGGGAGCAGGCAGGCGAGCGTCGAGCCGGTGGCGAGGGCGGTGCGGAGCAGGACGTGGGCGGGGGCGGTGCGGCCGGTGCGGGCGCAGCGGAGCGCGGTGGTGGCCAGGAGGGCGGTCAGCAGCGCGAACAGGGCGGCGGGGGCGAGGGGGAGCGACCAGGCGGTGGTGTGGAGCTCGGTGGCGTCGGTACCGGGCCAGTCCCAGGCGAGGGCCCAGCGCTCGACCGGGCCGAAGAAGGCACGGGCCAGGGCGGGCAGGACGGCGAGTTGGGCGAGGAGGACGGCGGCGGCTCCGGCGATGAACAGGCCGAGGGAGGTGGGCGGGGCGGGCGGCGTCGCGGGACCGGTGGCGTCGGTGGCTGCCGGGTGCGGGGTGGCTCCCTGGGCCGGGGACCCTCCGAGGGCGCCGCCGTCCGCGTCGGGCGTCCTGCTCGACCTGCCGGCCTCGGAGGTGGCGGCCTCGGGCGTGCCGGCCTCGGAGGCGGCGGCCTCGGACGGGGCGGTCTCGGGCGTGGCGGAGGTCAGGACCTGGAGGGCGGCGAGCAGCAGGAGCGCACCGGGGACGGCGTAACCGGCCGGGACCCAGGAGGCGGGGAGGGAGAAGCGCAGGCTCGCGCCGATCGCGGCGAGCGGCGCGGCGCCGGCCAGGACGGCGGCCGCGCACCGCAGTTCGTGTCCGACCGTGCGGGGGAGCAGGGCGGCCGGACGCCCGGTGGAGACCGCGACCCCGAGGGCCGAGAGCAGGGCGAGCGCGGGCCAGGCGAGCCGGGCCTCCGTCAGGGACGTCGCCGTGAGCAGCTGGGTGGCGGAGGTGAGGGCGCCGAGCAGGGTGAAGCCGACGCCGCAGGCGACGAGCGCATGGGCGAGGCGGCCCGCAGTGGGGGCGGGGGCGGTGACGGGCGTGGCGGTGACGGCGTCCGTGCGGACGCGCGGAGCACGGCGGGAGGTGCGGGTGGCCAGGAGGAGGTCGAGCAGGGCGGTGAGCAGGAAGGCCGTCGCGTAGCCGCCGATGTCGGTGTCGATCGCCAGGGCGGCCAGTGAGAGCGGCAGTTGGGCCAGGGCCAGGGCGGTGGCCCGCGGGCCGCGGAGCTTGAGCACGGTGCCGTAGGACGCCGCGCCGAGGGCGGTCAGGGCGGTGGCGGCCGCCCAGTAGGAGGCGGCGGGGACGCGGTCGAGACCGGCGAGGCCGACGGTGCGGGCCGCGAGCCAGTCCAGCAGGACCAGGGCCAGGCCGAGCACGGCGGAGGTCTCGGCGGTCGCGGTCAGGCCGCGGCGGCGCAGCGGCAGCGGGGCGAGGAGCGCGCACAGGGTGACGCCGGCGAGCACGGCGGCCCGGCCGCCGATGCCGAGGCTGCCCCAGCTGACGACGGTGAAGACCAGCGCGGCGATCGCCACCATCAGGCCGCCGAGCACCAGCAGCACGGTCTGCGCCGACGGCCCGGAGACCTCCTTGCCGGCTGCGGGTACGGGCGGCCGCCCCCAGGGCGCGGCGGGCGCCGCCCAGTTGGGGCCGACGGGGCCGCCGGGGCCCGCAGACAGCTGCTGGGACCATGGCAGCGGCGCCGGCGGGTCGGGAAGGTCCTGTCGGGCGCGCAGGGCGCCGAGGAGCTGGTCGCGCCGGACGATCAGGCCCTGCCGTTGGGCGTCGAGCGCGTTCAGGGCGACGGTCACCTGCCAGAGCGCGGCAGCGTCCTGTCCGAGCAGCGGCAGCCGGCAGGCGGGGCAGCGGGCGGTTCCGGGGGCGGTGGCCAGTGGCGCTCCGCACCCCGGACAGGGCAGTGAACCGGTCGTCATGACGGAGATTGTGAGGCCGGAGCGGGTGCTCGGCCATGAGTACGGCTACTCATCTCCCGTGCTCAGCCGCTCGGCGGTACCGGGGCGGCCCGTCGGGGCTCCGTCGGGGCTCGGTCGGGGCTCGGCGAGGGCCGGGCCGGCAGGGGCGGGGAGACGGTGCGGGCGGGAAGTCGGAGAGCCGTCGGAACTGATCACTCTGACGGACCGTCATCTTCACCGGAGCGCCGCACGATCGGCACTTCCGTGACCGTTCCCCGCCGAAGCCCGAGGTGACCCGTGGTCGACACCGTCAACACCGTGATGAACCGTCTGCACGAGGTGCTGGCGGACATGCTGACCAGGGGTGCCGCGACGGCGGGCACCCGGGGCCTGCACGAGGTCATCGAGCGCGCGACGGCGCTGGGGCCGCAGGCCGCCTGGCTGGCTGCCGCCGGGCGGGGGAGCCTCGCCGGGCTGGCCATCGCGCAGGGGCAGTCGGAGGTGGCCCTGTTCCACCTGGAGGCCGCGGTGGACGGGGGCTACAACGACTGCGTGCTGCTCCACATGCCGGTGGTGGCCCCGCTGCACCGCGATCCGCGGTTCCAGGCGCTGTACGCGCGGATGCGGATATCCCAGGCGGACCTGGACGAGCTGTTCTGGCTGCACCGGGAGGCGCAGATCATGATGAAGCAGTCCCGGGACGCGAGCGTCGACAACATCGGCCGCCTGGACAACGGGGTGTCCCTGCTTCCGCAGGCCCCGATGCCGACCCGTGAACCCGACACGGTCGGCGTCCTGATGACCCGCGTCGACCTGGCCGCCACCCAGACCGCGCTCCAGGCCGCCGCCGTCCGGGCGGACCTCCAGCGCGCCTCGGGCAACTTCAGCCTCAGCCTGATCGACGACTCCTGGGACTACGGCCGGGCCAGGCGTGACGCCTGGTACGCCGACGGGTTGGAGTCGCACCGCCTCCAGGCGGGCGAGCTCCGGGCCTTCGTCGAGCGGCCCGGCGTCTCGCACGCCCTGCTGCCCTGTCCGCCGCTGGGCTCGCTCGTCTACCCGGGCTGAGGGCGAGCGGCCGGCCGGCCCTGGCGCGGCGCCTCACCGCTGGGCGGTGGGCCGTACGACGATGTCGTTGACGTCCACGGCGGCGGGCTGGGCGACCGCGAAGGCGATGGCCTCGCCGACCGCCGCCGGAGGGATCGCGAACTCGTCCTTCGCGGAGGCGAGTTCGGCGCGCACGCGGTCGTCGGGGACGGAGCCGATGAAGTCCGTCCGGACGAAACCGGGTGAGACCACGGTCACCCGGACGTCCGGCCCGGCCTCCAGGCGCAGGCCCTCGGAGACGGTGCGGACCGCGTTCTTGGTCGCGGCGTACACGGCCTGGTTCGGCACGACCTTCAGGCCCGCGGTGGAGACGACGTGGACGAACTGGCCGCCGCCCTGGGCGCGGAAGACCGGCAGCGCGGCGGCGATCCCGTGGAGGACGCCCTTGAAGTTGACGTCGACCATCGCGTCCCAGTCCTCGACCCGCAGGTCGTCGAGCGGGGAGACCGGGCCGATCCCGGCGTTGGCGACCAGGACGTCGAGGCGTCCGAACCGGTCCCGGGCGAGCGCCACCAGGGCGGCCAGGTCGGCGCGGCGGGTGACGTCGGTGGCGGCCCAGACGGCCTCGCCGCCCAGATCGGCGATGCGGGCGGCCAGGTCGCGCAGGCGGTCGGTGCGCCGGGCGCCGAGGACGAGGCGGGCGCCGCGCTCCGCCAGCAGGAGCGCGGTGGCCTCGCCGATGCCGCTGCTCGCACCGGTGATGGCGATGGTCTTGCCTCGGATGCCGTCGGTTCCGGACATGGGTGTGCCCCCTTGGAGTCGAACCGGACACGTGTCCGGAACTGCGGCAAGCGTAGCGGACACGTGTCCGCTTATGATGGGGGCGACGGTCGGAGGGTTGGGAATGGCTGAGGATTCACCGGCGGCACGACGTGCCGACGCGGAGCAGAACCGTGCGCGCATCCTGGCGGTGGCGCGGGGTGCGCTGGCGCGCTCCGGGGGTGAGGTCACGCTGAAGTCGATCGCGGGGGAGGCGGGCGTCGGGCAGGGCACGCTCTACCGGCACTACGCCACGCGGGAGGCGCTGGTGCTCGAGGTCTACCGGCAGGACGTCACCGAACTCGTCTCGCTGGCCGGGGAGCTGTCGGACCGTCAGGAGCCGTGGCCGGCGCTGCGGTCGTGGTTCGACCGGCTGGCGGAGTTCGGGCGGGTCAAGCACGGGATGGCCGGGGCGCTGGACGCGGCCACAAGGAGCGACCTGTCCGCGGAGCACTACCAGCCGGTGGTCGATGCGATCGAACGGCTGCTGGCCGCCTGCCGGGAGGCCGGAGAGGTGCGGCCCGACGTGGATGCCGCCGACGTGCTGCTCCTGGTCGGCTTCCTGTGGCGCGTCGACTGGACCGACGCGCCGGACGGGCGGGCCCAACGGCTCCTCGGCATCGCCCTCGACGGCCTCCGCCTCCGAGGGTGAAGCCGCGGAGTCGGGTCAGGGGGTCGCGGTCCAGCTGTGGGCGACGTCGATGACCAGGCGGTCGTCCAACTGGAAGACCTGGAAGGGGAGTCGCGCCCGGACGCCGAGGCCGAGCTGGGTGCGGCCCTCGAAGCTGGAGGCGAACTTGGCCTCCACGAAGGTGCGGTAACCGGTGAGGTCCACGCCGGGAAGCGGCTGGCCGGCGCGGCCCGGGTAGGTGGGGGTGCCGGTCGCGGGTGAGTAGGAGGGGGCGTCGGCGTAGATCTCCAGAACCGCTCCGCCGCGGACGGCGATGGGGCGGCCGGAGCCGTCCTGGTAGAGGGTGTCGACGTACTGGACGTGGTAGCCGACCGGGTGGGCGGCGGAGGTGCCCGGCACGTCGAGGACGAGGCGGTCGAAGCAGGGATGGGCCCCGGCGCGGACGTTGGTGAGGGGCTGGGAGTTGGTGGAGGTGGCGGACCTCGGCAGGCTGCCCCAGCCCGTGGGGCAGGTCACCGAGCCTGCTGCCGCCGGTGCGGCGGGGGCGGCGGGCGCGGCCGAGGCCACGCCACCGCCGAGCAGGACGGCCACCAGGGGGATCACGACCAGGCGTTTCATCGGGTGCCTCCTCGGCTCGTTCCCGGCCAGTCACGAACAAGGACGTGGGCAGACCGCCGATGGTTGCGCGCCGGGCCGCGGTCGGTAAGGGAGTTGCGCACGTGGCCGGTGGGGTGGCAGCATCCCCGGCCATGACGACGAAGCGAAAGGCCGCGCGCCTCACCAGCAGGTGAGCGCGGTGGCAGAGCAGCAGAAGGACCGCTGGGGCATCCCGAGTCACCAGGACCTGCCCCGGTCCGCCCGGCAGCGCGCGATCGCGCAGTGGGCCCGGCGGCTGACCCCCGACGAGTACCGCGAGGTGCACGCCTCCCTGGACGGCGGGAGCGACGGGGACCGGCACACGGGGCTCTTCCTGGCGACCGTCCGCCGCGACCTCGACCGCGTGGTGGTGGCGCTCCACGACCCCGCCCTCCGTTCCCGTGCCCTGGCCGCGGCCGGACGACTGCCCGTTCCGGACGAGGCCCTGGCCGAGGTGGCCGGGACCGCGCCGCAGGCCCACCGGCTGGCCCTCTACCGGCAGTTGCGCAGGACCGGCAGGCGTGAGCTGGCCGACCGGCTGCTGCCCGAGGTGTACGACCGGTACGGACGGCGGGAGGCGGCGCAGCTGTTGGCGGCCTGCTCCCCGGAGGCCGTCCACCCCTGGCTGTCGCGGGTGAGGCTCACCGACGGGGTGCTGGTCGGACTGGCGAGGAGCGCGCCGCTCGCGGTGGTCCGGTTCCTGGCCGATCAGGAGAGGGCGGAGCTCCGGGGGCCGCGCCGAGCCGCGGACCGGACCCCCTGGCGCGGCATGAGCCGGCGCCTGGTCACCACCGCGACCCGGCGGGATCCGGAGGCGGGACTCCACCTGCTGGCCACGGCGCCCCACCTGCTCACCGGCGAGGCCGCGGCCGAGCTGCTGACACATCGGCCCGGTCGGCTCGCGGAGCTCGTCCGAGCGGGTGCGATCGGTGAAATCCCGCTGGCGGAAGGCGAGTTGACCAGCAGTACGGCAAGGGCACTCAGGCGTCTGCCGGAAGAGCAGCTGGTGCTGCTCGCCCGCGTCTGCCGCCCGACCCGCCGAACCCACCTGCACCAGGGCCTGCTCGTCGAGCCGCTGCTCGCCCTGCTGGGGCCCGACCGTCGGGCCGAGGTGGCGTCGCAGTTGATCGAGGAGTCCACGAGCGGGAACTTCCCGGCGGCCGGCCTGGTGCTGGCGCTCGGGGCGGAGCGGCGGGCCGCGCTGGCCCGCTCCTACCTGGCGGACCGGCCCGCCCGCCGCGGGGCGAGGTTGCTCCGGGTGGTCCGGCTGCTCCCGCTGGCGGAGGCGGAGGAGCGGTTGGCGGAGGTGGCGGGCTCGCCGCGCCACCACGAACGGGCCGACGGGTGGGCCGCCTTGCTGGACTGCGCGACCGCGCAGGGCGATCCGGCCGAGTACGCCCGGGTGGTCCGGCTCTCCGCACGGGCCTGGCACGACCATCCCGAGGTGCGGCAGCGTGCGCTCCGGCGCATCGCCGGGGCACCGGAGGGCCTGCTGGCCGCGGTGCCGGCCGAGGTGCTGCGGGACGCCGCCCTGACAGTGGCCCAGGCCAGGGACACCACGGCGCACTGCCTGCGGCCGATGGCCGCCTGGCTGCGCCGGAGCACCCACCGCGCCGCGGCGGACGGAGACCTCCCGCGTGCGGCGGAACTCACCGGTCTGCTGGCCCAGTTGGCCGGGCATCCGCGTGCTCCGCGGAGCGCCACGGTCGAGCTGGGGTTCTCCGTGCCGGTGGCGGAGGGAGTGTGGGACCGTCTGCACGCGACCCCGGCGATGCGCCGACCCGGGCGCTGGCTGCGGTTGGCCGCGATGCTGCCCCCACTGCCGACGGTGGATGCCCGCCTGGAGGCGTACCTGCTGGGCGGGCAGGCGCAGTCCGATCGGGACGGGATCCGGGGGCAACAGCAGGACGAGTCGCGGGAGTTGGCGGCCGCGCTGTGGCTGCGCCCGGCCGGCGGCGGGCGGGACGTCCGCTGTGGCCGGCTGGTCGGCGCCGACCCGGCCTCCGTCCCGACGGAGGCCGGTTGGGAGGTGCTGTCCCGCCGTCGGACCGACCTGCTGGCGGGCGTCTTCACCCGGGCCCGGGAGCACGGCGTCGCCTGGGCGCCGCCGCTGCCGCCCGGGACGGGTCCGCAGGCCGCGGCGGCTCACACGGCGCTGGTGGGGCCGGACGTCTTCGACGACGCGGCCGAGCAGGCCGGACGGGTGGCCGCCGCTCGGGTGCTGACCGATCCCGTCCTGCTGAGGGAGGCGGTCGAACGCGGGCCGCAGCCGGTGGCGGCCGCCGCGCTGTGGCAGGTGGCGCAGGTGGCGCCGCCCGAGGAGGCGCTGCCGCTGGTGGTGTCCCATCTGGGTGGGGGCGGGGTGCGCGGACGGGCGGCCGCCCTGGCGGTCCGTCACCTGCTGGCCAGGAGCGCCGAGGGGGAGGCCGAGTCGCTGCTGACCGGATGGCTGACCGGCACGGTGTCCCGGGTCGGCGTCGGCGCCGGGAAGGAACTGGTCGCCGCCCTGGGGGACCTGTCGGACCGGGTGGTGCTCCGCACGGCCCTGACGGTGTGGGACTCCCCGGGCCTGCACCGGGACGTGCGGGCCCGGCTGGCGGGCCTGCTCACGGGATTCCTCGACCGCCCGGAGGTGGCGGCCCGGCTGTCGGACGCCCTGGGGGAACCGGCCGTCTGGGAGGCGGTGTCCGGGGCCGTCGCGCAGGAGCGCGACGCGGCGCTGCGGCCCGCGTTGGAGCGGTTCCTGGGCGCGGCGACGGAGCACCCGGATCCGGATGTCGCCGACGGTGCGTTCACCGTCCTGCGCGACGTGATGCGTGCCGACGGACCCGGAGCCGCCGCTGTGGAGCGGGAGTTGCTGACCTTCGGGCAGCAGGGCCGGATCTGGCGGTCGGCGGTCCGGCTGATCGCCGGAGTGGAGGACGGCCCTGCCCACGTCGAGGTCTGGACCCGCGTGGTGGACCGTCTGGCGCTGCTGGCGCAGGGCGGTCCGAGCGCCGACGACGGGTCGGTCGCGGAGCAGGCCCGGACCCGGCTCGCGGCCCTGGCCGGAGGCCAGTTCGGCCCCGAGGTCGGCGCGCCTGTCCTGCTGGACGTCCTGGCGGACCGGCTCGCGGCCGTCGGGCTCGGCGGGGCGGCCGTACGGACGGCGATGGTCCCGGCGGTGCGGGCGCTGGTCGGGGGCGATCCGGCCGCAGAGCGCTGGAGCCGGATCCTGGACCTGCTCGAAGGCCATCCGCTGCGCTGGACGGGACTGCCGGAGGGCCTCGGTCTCCGCTGGGGCGACGAGCTGCCGGAGCTCGCGCTGCGGGCCGTGCTCGACCAGTTGCGCGCCCGCGGGTCGGCGGAGGGCGTCGTGCTCGCGGCCCGGCTGGTCGGGTGGATCACCGGTCGTCTCCGGACTCCGGAGTGGTGGAGCGAGGAGCTCGCCGCATGGCGGGGCCATCCGGATCCGGACGTCGCCGAGCTGATGATCACGGTGGGTTAGACGGCCCGGCGGGTTGACGAGCCGTCAGCCCGCCGGGCCCCCGGGCAGTTGCGCAGCTCAGCCGACCACGATGGTGCGGCCACGGAGCAGAACGGGCTCCCGCAGCGTCGGCGTGGACGCCGATTGACTCCGTCACTAGGGGGTTCATAGACTCGATCGCAGGTGGACTCCGTCAGGTGCCGGGCCGTGGCCGTGGGCCGAACGCGACCGGGCCGGGAGGACCGCCGAGCAGGTGTCCCGGTGGTGTCCGGTGACACGGCGTCACGCCCCACGCCCCTGGTGTGGTGGACCGGGGGAACGGAAGCGGGGATGGCAGTGGAGCAGGTGACGGTCGGCCGTGGTGCCGCGCGCCTGCGTCTGGTCGCCAGGCTCGACGTGGACCTGCACCGCCGCGCCAGCTCGCTCTGTCGCTGAGGGCGGTCGGCCCCGCGCAGCAGCAGACACGTGCGGCGGGCCGATGGAAGACGCTTTCCCCTGCTGTCCCCGAACCCCGCGTTCGCCGAACCCCGTGTTCGCCGGCCCGTGTGTTCGCCGCACCCCGCGTTCCCTGAACCGCGCACGCGGAGGGCAATCCGCCTGCCCGTCCGGCGCGCCGCCTGCTCCAGGAGTACCCGATGCCCACGCACCTCTCCCTCCCGCCCGCCCCGCTGGATCCGCCCAGAGCCCGGCCCACCGGGCGCGAGAACGAGTTCGCCCGCCTCGTCCGGGGCCTGGAGCGCTGCACCGCCGGGGCGGGCGGCGTGACGGCGCTGCACGGCTCGGTCGGCAGCGGTCGCACCGAACTGCTGTACTCCTTCACCGATCTGGCGAGCCGTCAGGGCGCGCAGGTCCTGCTGGGCACCGGCTCGCCGCTGGAGCGCGAGTTCCCGCTCGGGCTGGCCCGACAGCTGTTCCAGAGCGCCGACCTGGACCACGCGGAGGCCGAGAGCGCCGAGCGGCTGCTCGCCCAGGGCGTGGCGGAGAGCTCCGGCCCGGCGGCCGCCGACGGTGGCCCCGGCCAGCTCACCCAGCGGACCCTGGAGGGCCTGTTCGGCCTGGTCCGGGGCCTGGCGGGCCGGGGCCCCGTCCTGGTGGCGGTGGACGACCGGCAGGACGTCGACCCGCAGTCGCTGGAGTTCCTGCTCTACCTGGTGCGCCGGACCAGGAACGCGCCGGTGCTCACCGTGCTCGGCTCGCGCGAGACCATGACCCCGCCCAACCCCTTCTTCGAGGTCGAGCTGGCCCGCCAGCCGCACCACCACCAGGTCCGGTTGGAGCTGCTGCCGGTGGAGGTGGTCGCGGAGCTGTTCCGCGAGCGGCTGGGCAGCGGCGCCGCCGACCGGCTGGCGGCCGAGGCGCACGCGCTGACGGGCGGGAACCCGCTGCTGGTGCACGCGCTGATGGACGACCAGGAGCGGGCCGCGGCAGCCGGACCGGCGGCAGCGGGATCGGTGGCAGCGGGATCGGTGGCAGGCGGCCCGGGGACGGGCGGGCGGCTCGTGGTGGGGGAGGGCTACCGGCGCGGGCTGATGCACTGCCTGCACCGGATCGATCCGCTGGCGCTGCGCTGCGCACGTGGGGTGGCGGTGCTCGGCCCCGGTGCGGGGCCGGAGCTGCTGGCCGAACTCCTGCTGCTGGTGCCGGACTCCGTCGCCCGGGCGCTCTACCTGCTGAACGCGGCCGGGCTGTTCCGGGGCGACGGCTTCCGACACCCGACGGCCGGGGGTGACCTGCTGGCCGCCGTCCGGCCGAGCGAACTGGCCGCGCTGCACCGGCGGGCGGGCGAGCTGCTGCGGCGGCGCGGCGCCGCGGAGGGCGCGGTGGCCGAACAGTTCCGTGCGGCCGAGGGCCACCTGCGCAGTCCGTGGGCCGTGCCCGCCCCGGTGGCCGGGCCGACCGCCTCCCCGGCCCCGACCCCCGTGCCGGCCCCGGACCCGGACCAGGACCCGCACCCGACCCCAACTCCCGCTCCGGTCCCAGCTCCCGCCCCGGTCCCGGCCCCCGTGCCGACCGCGGCCCCGGCACCCGCCCTGAAGCTCGCACCCGGGGATCCGGGCGGCGCGACGGCGATCCCGAACGCGGCGACTCCGCCGCCCGCCGGGGCGGCCCCCGTCGGCTTCCCCGAGGTCGAGCAGGACCTCGGAGCCGCTGCCCCGGACCCGCTCGGGTCGCCGGCCCCGGCCTGCGAGGACAGGATCGAGTGCGTGCCCTCACTGCCCGGCACGGTGACCGACCGCGCCTCCACGGTCCGGCACGAGCTCCGCTCGATCCGTTACCTGTACTGGCACGGCCGCCTGACGGAGGGCCAGGACGCCCTGGCCCGGTTCGAGCGCGGCGGAGCCGACCCGCAGGGCGCGGCCAGGCTGCGCTCCTGGCTGGCGTACTGGTACCCGGGCGAGCGGGACGGTTCCGCCGCCGGACCGGATCGGAGCGCCTACCGGGCGGACGGGCTGCGGCTGTTGGAGGCGCTGCTCGCCGGTACGGTCGAGCCCGCCGAGGCGGTGCTGCGGGCGGAAGCGGTGCTGCGCGCCGGTGGACTGGGAGGCGTGCCGATGGACGCGCTGACCTCCGCGCTGACCGTGCTCCTCTACACCGACCGGGCGGACCGTGCGGCTCGCTGGTGCGGCCCGGTCGCCGAGCGTTCGGGCGCGCGGGGGAACCCGACCTGGCAGGCGTTGTTCTCGGCGCTGCGGGCCGAGACCGCGCTGCGGCTGGGTGACCTGCGCACCGCCGACGAGCAGGCGCGGGCAGCCTTCGCCCAGGTCCGGCCGGAGGCCTGGGGCGTGGCGGTGGGGCTGCCGCTCTCCACGCTGGCCGCCGCCCGCACCGCCCTGGGCCGGCACGAGGACGCCGCGCACTACCTGGGGCTGGCCGCCCCCGAGGGGATGGAGCTGACCCCGGCCGGGCTGCACCACCGGCACGCCCGGGCCGGGCACCTGCTGGCGACCGGCCGGGCCGAGGAGGCGCTGGCGGAGTACCGGGGCTGCGGTGAGTTGACGGCCCGTTGGGGGCTGGACCACCTGCCGGCCCTGGCACCCTGGCGGATCGGTGCGGCCCGGGCGCAGCTGGCGCTCGGCCGCCCGGGCGCCGCGGCCCACCTGGCGGACCGGCAGCTGGCCCGGATCGGTCCGGCCGGGCACGCCCGGATCCGCGGTCTCGCGCTGCTGGTCCGTGCGGCGGCCGGGGAGCGGGCGGAACGCACCCCGTTGCTGGAGCGGGCCGTCGGCCTGCTGGAGGAGGCCGGGGCGGAGCACGAACTCGCCGGGGCGCTGGCCCAGTTGAGCGAGGCCCACGGGACGGACGGCGATCCGGGCCGGGCCCGGGAGACCGACCGGCGGCTGCGCGCCACGCCGACCCTGTCGGTGGTGCAGGACGCCGCCCCGCTGGAAGGCCTCTCGGAGGCCGAGCGCCGGGTGGCCGAACTGGCCGCCCGGGGGCTGTCCAACCGGGAGGTGGCCCGCAGGCTCTACATCACCGTCAGCACCGTGGAGCAGCACCTGACCCGGGTCTACCGCAAGCTCGGCGTCCGCCGCCGGGCCGACCTGGCCCGGGTGGTCCCGGCGGCCGGTGGCGCGGCGGAGCCGACCGAGGCGAAGGCCCGGCCGGCCTGACGTCCCCGGACCGCGCGCAGCCCGGCCGCCCGGTCGCCCGACCGGGCGGCCGGTGGCGTCCTGAACGGGCGTCAGAACAGCCGGTGCCCCTTCGCCAGGACCGAGTTCTTGCCGTCGGCGGCCACCCGGCGGAACTTCTTGATGCCGACGTAGGACCAGCCGTAGCGGGCGTAGGTCAGACCCGCGATGAACGCGAAGACGGCGTAGAGCAGCAGGAGTCCGAGCCCGTCCGTGGCGTTCGGGTCGTTCTCGTCGACCGTCTGGCCGCCGATCGAGATGATCTGCGGGACGACGTAGAGCAGCGAGAGCAGCAGCACCACCCCCACCACGACGTAGATCCACCGCTTGGTGCGCGCCCTGGCGCTGTTCTCCACGGTGACGCGGAACCCGCGCCGGCAGCGCGGGCAGGTGAAGTTCGCGGCGGCGCTGCCCTGCCGGGGCCGGTTCGGGTCCTCGCCGGTCAGGGTGGCGATGCTCCAGTCGATCCTGGTGGCGGTGAGCCCGGGCTGCACGCTCACGCGGCAGCCGAGGTTGATCGAGTACTTCTCCTGGATGGAGCGATGTCCGGACGTCATGCCTACCCCCCTGCACCCGCGCCGGTCGCGGGTCAGTCACCGTACCGCTCGGAGGGCCGTCCCGAGGATGGAATCCGGCGTAACTCATCCCCGATGGGCCGGAGTTGGGACTGCTGGGACATCCGGTACGGGTGTCCGGTGTTCCTCCGGCACACCTGGCGTGCGCGTGCGGCAGCAGCGCGCTCGTGGGGGAGCTCTAGGGGTACGACAGGGGTTGCCTAGGGGCCCGGCGGGGCGGGGCGGGCGGAAGGGTGAGGGGCAAGGAAACAGCCTCCCCACAGGAGTGACCGACCATGCCTCGCCTGGAACCGTTCGACCCCTCCGCGCCCGACGGCGCAGTGCCCGACACCGCCTCGCCGGACGCGGTGGCCGTGGTGGGTGCCGCCTGCCGGCTGCCGGGGGCGGCGAACCCGGCGGCGTTCTGGCGCCTGCTGGCGGAGGGCGGCAGCGCCGTCGGGGTGTTCCCGCCGGGGCGGTTCGCGGAGGGTGAGCGGCCGCGGGCGGGTGGGTACCTGGACGAAGTCGGTGCCTTCGACCCGGAGTTCTTCGGCATCTCGCCCGCGGAGGCGGCCGCCGCCGACCCGCAGCAGCGCCTGGTGCTGGAACTCGCCTGGGAGGCGCTGGAGGACGCCGGCGTGCTGCCCGCCGCGCTCGGCGGCACCCGGACCGGGGTGTTCGTCGGCGCGATCGGCGCCGACTACGCGGCCCTGGTGGCCCGGACCGGCGAGGTCTCCCGGCACACCCTGACCGGCCTCAACAAGGGCGTCATCGCCAACCGGGTCTCCTACGCGCTCGACCTGCGCGGCCCGAGCCTGACCGTGGACACCGCGCAGTCCTCCTCCCTGGTGGCCGTCCACCTGGCGGTGGAGAGCCTGCGGTCGGGCGAGTCGGAGTACGCCCTGGCCGCCGGGGTGAACCTCAACCTGGCGCCGGACTCCACCCTCACCGTCGAGCGCTTCGGCGCCCTCTCGCCGGACGACCGCTGCTTCACCTTCGACGCCCGGGCCAACGGCTACGCGCGCGGCGAGGGCGGCGTGCTGCTGGTGCTCAAGCCCCTGGTGCGGGCGCTCGCGGACGGGGACCGGGTCTACGCGGTGCTGCACGGCAGCGCGGTGAACAGCGACGGCGCCACCGAGGGCCTGACCGTTCCGAGTGCCGGAGCCCAGGCCGAGGTGGTCCGGAAGGCGGTGCGGCGGGCGGGCGTCGCCCCCGGGCGGATCGGGTACGTCGAGCTGCACGGCACCGGGACCAGGGTCGGCGACCCGATCGAGGCGGCCGGGCTCGGCGCGGCGCTCGGGGCCGGCCGGCCGGAGGGCGCCCCGTTGCTGGTCGGCTCGGCCAAGACCAACGTCGGCCACCTGGAGGGCGCGGCCGGCATCGTCGGCCTGCTCAAGACCGTGCTCGCGGTGCACCACCGGACGGTGCCCGCCAGCCTCGACTTCGAGACGCCGAACCCCGACATCCCGTTCGAGCGGCTCGGCCTCGCGGTCGCCGTCGAGGCCGCCGCCTGGCCCGAGGACGCACCACTGGCGGGTGTCAGCTCCTTCGGCGTCGGCGGAACCAACGCGCACGTGGTGCTCGGGGCCGCGCCCCTGCGGGCGGACCGGCCGGAGGGTGGGGACGGGCGGGGCTTCTGGCCGCTGTCCGCCCGCTCGGCCGCGGCGCTGCGTCAGCAGGCCGCCCGGCTGCGGGAGTTCGCGCAGGACGAGCACGGGGCGCACCCGTCGGTGGTCGGCCGGGCGCTGGCCACCACCCGCAGCCACTTCGAACACCGTGCCGTGGTCAGCGGTGCGGACCGGTCCGAACTGCTCACCGCCCTCGCGGCGTTGGAGGGCGGGGAGCAGGCCACCGGCCTGGTGCAGGGTCGGGCCCACCGAGGCGGTGGCACCGTGCTGGTGTTCCCCGGCCAGGGGTCGCAGTGGGAGGGCATGGCCCGCGAACTGCTGGACACCGCACCGGCGTTCGCCGCCGAGATCGCCGCGGTGGAGCGGGCACTCGCGCCGTACGTGGACTGGAAGCTGACGGACGTGCTGCGCGGCGAGCGCGGCGCGGCCGACCTGGAGCGGGTCGACGTGGTGCAGCCCGCGCTGTTCGCCGTCAACGTCGCCCTGGCCGCGCTCTGGCGCGCCTCGGGCGTGCGGCCGGACGCGGTGATCGGTCACTCCCAGGGCGAGATCGCCGCCGCGTACGCCGCCGGGGCGCTCTCGCTGGAGGACGCCGCCGCCGTGGTCGCCCTGCGTTCGCAGGCCATCGCCGGGCTCGGCACCAGCGGGCAGGGCGCGATGGCGGCGGTGCCGCTGCCCGCCGCCGAGGTGGCCGCCGAACTGGCAAGGGGAGACGGGAAGATCAGTGTCGCGGCCGTCAACGGGCCCGCCTCGACGGTGGTCTCGGGAGACCGCGCGGCGGTGGCCGAGCTGGTCGAGCGCTACCGGGAGCGCGAGGTCCGGGCCCGGCTGGTGCCGGTGGACTACGCCTCGCACTCGCCTCAGGTCGAGCCGCTCGCGGAGCGCCTGCCGGAGCTGCTGGCCGCGATCAGTCCGCGCCCCACCGACACCGTCTTCTACTCCACCGTCACCGGCGGCCGGCTGGACACCACCGAGCTGACCGCCGCCTACTGGTACCGCAACCTGCGCTCCACCGTGCAGCTGGAGCAGGCGGTCCGCGCCGCCCTGGCCGACGGGCACCGCAGCTTCGTGGAGAGCAGTGCCCACCCGGTGCTGACCCTGGGCCTCGGCCAGACCACCGAGGGGACGGACGCCGCCGTCACCGGCACGCTGCGCCGCGACCACGGCGGGCTGGAGCAGTTCCGCACCTCGCTGGCCGAACTCCACGTCCGGGGCGGCACGGTGGACTGGGCCGCGCTGTACGGGCCGGGCGACGGACACCTGGCGCTGCCCACCTACGCCTTCCAGCGCCGGCGGCTCTGGTTGGACGGCACCACCGCGCCGCTGCCCGAACGGGCGGTGGTGGAGGCCGAGGTGGAGCAGGCCACCGGTGGGCTGACCGAGGCCGAGGCGCTGGCCGCCGTCCGCTCGGCCGCCGCGCTGGTGCTCGGGCAGCGCGGCCCGGAGGCGGTCGACCCGGCGCACACCTTCAAGGAGCTGGGCTTCGACTCGGTCGCCGCCGTCGAGTTCCGCGACCGGCTGGCCGGGGCCACCGGCCTGAGCCTGCCCGCCACCCTCACCTACGACCGGCCGACCCCCGGCGCGGTCGCCGCCTACCTGGCCGGTGCCGGCGAGCCCGAGGCGCCGTCAGCAGCCGTGCGCGGCGGCGTCGACGACGACCCGGTGGTCGTGGTCGCCCTCAGCGGCCGGTGGCCGGGCGGGGCGGACAGCCCCGAGCGGCTCTGGGACCTGCTGCGCGAGGGGCGGGACGCCATCGGTCCGTTCCCGGACAACCGCGGCTGGGACCTGGAGGCGCTCTACGACCCCGAGGGCGAGCGCCCGGGCACCTCGTACACCCGCCAGGGCGGCTTCCTGCACGACGCCGACACCTTCGACGGCGCCTTCTTCGGGCTGGCCCCGCGCGAGGCCGCCGCGATGGACCCGCAGCAGCGCCTGCTGCTGGAGTCCGCCTGGGAGCTGACCGAGCGGGCCGGGATCGTCCCGGCCACCCTGCGGGGCACCCGCACCGGCGTCTTCGTCGGCGCGATGCAGCAGGAGTACGGGCCGCGCCTGCACGAGACCCCCAGCGGCTACGAGGGCCACGCCCTGACCGGCACGCTCGGCTCCGTCGCCAGCGGGCGGCTGGCGTACGCGCTGGGCCTCGAAGGCCCGGCCATCACCGTGGACACCGCCTGCTCCTCCTCCCTGGTGGCGATCCACCTGGCCGCCCAGTCGCTGCGGGCGGGCGAGAGCGACCTGGCGCTGGCCGGCGGTGTGACGGTGATGTCCACGCCGGGGATGTTCACCGAGTTCAGCCGCCAGCGCGGCTTGGCCGCCGACGGCCGGTGCAAGCCGTTCGCGCGGGGCGCCGACGGCACCGCCTGGGCCGAGGGCGTCGGGCTGGTGCTGCTGGAGCGGCTCTCCGACGCCCGGCGCAACGGGCACCGGGTGCTGGCGGTGCTGCGCGGCAGCGCCGTCAACCAGGACGGCGCCTCCAACGGCCTGACCGCGCCCAACGGCCCGGCCCAGGAGCGGGTGATCCGGCAGGCGCTGGCCCAGGCCGGGCTGGCCGCGCACGAGGTGGACGCGGTGGAGGCGCACGGCACCGGCACCGCGCTCGGCGACCCGATCGAGGCGCAGGCCCTGATCGCCACCTACGGGAAGGGGCGTCAGGAGCCGCTGCTGCTCGGCTCGTTGAAGTCCAACATCGGCCACACCCAGGCCGCCGCCGGGGTCACCGGCGTGATCAAGCTGGTGCAGGCCTTCCGGTACGGCGAGCTGCCCGGCACCCTGCACCTGGACGCGCCGACCCCGCACGTGGACTGGAGCGCGGGCTCGGTGCGGGTGCCGACCGGCACCACGGTCTGGCCGGAGACCGGCCGCCCGCGCCGGGCCGCCGTCTCCTCCTTCGGCATCAGCGGCACCAACGCCCACCTGATCCTGGAGGCGCCGCCGGCCGAGGAGCCGCAGGCGCCCGTTGCGGAGGAGGAGCACGGACCGCTGCTGCTCTCGGCGCGGAGCGAGCCGGCGCTTCGGGCCCAGGCCGGTCACCTGGCGGAGGTGGCAGGCCGGTCGGGTCTGGCCAAGGCGCTGGCCACCGGCCGGACCCACTTCGAGCAGCGGGCCGCCGTGCTCGGTGGCCACACCGAGGGCCTGCGCGCGCTGGCCGAGGGCCGCGAGACGCCCGAGGTGCTGCGCGGCACGGCCGTGCGAGGGGCCAGGACGGCCTTCCTGTACTCCGGCCAGGGCAGCCAGCGGGCCGGGGCCGGGTACGAACTGTACGAGCGGGAACCGGAGTTCGCCGCTGCGGTGGACGAGATCGCGGCGCTCTTCGACGCCGAGCTCGGCGTGCCGCTGAAGCAGGTGCTGTTCGCCGAGCCGGGCAGCGCGGAGGTCGAGCTGCTGGACACCACCGCGTACACCCAGCCTGCCCTCTTCACCCTGCACGTGGCGCTGCACCGCCTCGCCGAAGCGCGCGGGGTGCGGCCGGACCACCTGATCGGCCACTCGGTGGGCGAGTTGAGTGCTGCCCACCTCGCGGGGGTGTTCTCGCTGGCGGACGCGGTACGGCTGGTCGCGGCGCGCGGGCGGCTGATGGAGGCCCTGCCGGCGGGCGGTGCGATGGCCGCCGTGCAGGCCACCGAGGCGGAGGTGCTGCCCGAGCTGGGTGACGGGGTGTCGGTCGCGGCCGTCAACGGGCCGCGCTCGGTGGTGGTTTCGGGCGACGGCGAGGAGGTACGACGGCTGGCGGAGCGCTGGCGGGCCGAGGGGCGGCGGACCAAGCTGCTCACGGTCGGCCGGGCCTTCCACTCGCCGCAGATGGACGCCGTGCTGGCGGACTTCCGGGCGGTGGCGGAGCGGATCGACTACGCCGAGCCGCAGCTGTCGGTGATCTCCAACCTGACCGGAGCACCCGCCACCGCAGGGGAGCTGACCGATCCCGAGTACTGGGTGCGGCACATCCGCGAGGCGGTCCGGTTCCATGACGGGGTGCTGGCGCTGGACGGACTCGGTGTCACCGCCTACCTGGAGCTCGGCCCCGGGCCGGTGCTCACCGCGCTGGCCGAGGAGAGCCTGGACGGCGTGGGCGAGACCCCGCGCGCGCTGGCGGCGGTGCTGCGGGCCGGGCGGCCCGAGCGGGAGACGCTGACCGAGGCGCTGGCCCGGCTGCACGTGCACGGCGTCGAGGTGGACTGGAACGCGGCTCTGCCCGGCCCGGCCGGATTGGTCGAGCTGCCCACCTACCCCTTCGAGCGACGGCGGTACTGGCTGGAGCAGGCGGCCGGGACGGCGGACGCGGGAGCGGGCGGCCTGGCCGCCACCGGGCACCCGCTGCTCTCCGGTGCCACCGAACTCCCCGACGGGGAGGGCTGGTTGCTCGCCGGCCGGATCTCGCTGCGGACCCACCCGTGGCTGGCCGGGCACGCCGTCGGCGGCTCGGTGCTGCTGCCCGGCACGGCCTTCCTGGAGCTGGCCGCGCAGGCGGCGGCGCGGGCCGGGGCTGGCACCGTGGAGTCGCTGGACCTGGAAGCGCCGCTGATCCTGCCCGAGCGCGGCGGGGTCCGGCTCCAGGTCCTGGTCGGCGGGGAGGACAGCGAGGGCCGGCGGTCGGTGCAGATCCGCTCGCAGGCCGAGCAGGGCGACGAGGAGTGGACCCGGCACGCCGCCGGCGTGCTCGTGCACCCCTCGGCGGAGATCTCCTTCGAGGCTGCCGAGTGGCCGCCGCGGGGCGCGCAGACGGTGGACCTCGACGGTCTGTACGGGCGGCTGGCCGAGCAGGGCTACCGCTACGGGCCCGCCTTCCAGGGGCTGACGGCCGCCTGGCGGGTCGGTGAGGAGCTGTACGCCGAGGTCGCCCCGGCGGCGGACGGCGCGGAGTACGCGCTGCATCCGGCGCTGCTGGACGCGGTGCTGCACGCGGTGGTCCTGGACGCCGAGCGCACCGTGCTGCCGTTCGCCTGGCGGGAGGTGACGGTCCATCGTCCGGGCCCCACCGCCCTGCGCGCCCGGATCACCCCGACCGGCCCCGACACCGTCGCCCTGGCGGTGACGGACCCGGCCGGCCTGCCGGTCGCCACCGTCGGCGCGCTCACCCTGCGGGCCGTCGCAGCGACCGCCGGAGCCGACTCGCTGTACCGCCTGGACTGGCAGCCCCTGACGGCCGCCGACGGAGCGGGCCGCCCGACGGACGGTCAGCCCTGGGCCGCGCTGGACAGCGGGCGCCTGACGCCCGGATGGCCGGTGCTCGCCTCGGTTGCGGAGGTGGCCGCCGGTCAGAACGCGCTCGCGCCGGTCCAGGACGCCGAGCAGGCGCTCGACCTGATCCAGGCCTGGCTCGCGGGGGAGGGCGGCACGCTGGCCCTGGCCACCGAGCGGGCCGTCGCCACCCACCCCGGAGAGGACGTCCCGGACCCGGCCGCCGCGGCCGTCTGGGGCCTGGTCCGCACCGCGCAGACCGAGCAGCCCGGCCGCCTGGTGCTGCTGGACCTGGACGGCACCCCGGCCTCGGCGGAGGCGGTCTCCGCGGCCCTCGCCGCCGACGATCCCCAACTCGCGCTGCGCGCCGGGGAGATCCTGGCCCCCAGGCTCGCCAAGGTCCGCCCCGCCGACACCCTGGCGGTGCCGGACGGCCCGTGGCGGCTGGACACCGCTAACCCCGGCAGCCTGGAGAGCCTGGCGCTGCTGCCCGCTCCCGAGGCGGAGCGCCCGCTCGCCGAGGGCGAGGTGCGCCTCGCCGTCCGCGCCGCCGGGCTGAACTTCCGGGACGTGCTGATCACCCTCGGGATGTACCCGGGCGGCGCCCGGATCGGCGCCGAGGCGGCCGGTACGGTCGTGGAGACCGGCCCGGGCGTGACCCGGCTGGCCGTCGGCGACCGGGTGGCCGGTCTGGTGCAGGGCACCCTCGGGCCGGTGGCGGTCACCGACCACCGCCTGCTGGTCAAGGTGCCCCGGGGCTGGAGCGACGCCGAGGCGGCCACCGTCCCGGTGGCCTTCCTCACCGCGCACCACGGGCTGTACGGCCTGGCCGCGCTGAAGCGGGGCGAGAGCGTGCTGGTGCACGCCGCCACCGGCGGCGTCGGCCAGGCGGCCGTCCAACTCGCCCGCCAGGGCGGTGCGGTGGTGCACGGCACGGCGAGCCCGGCCAAGTGGGAGGTGCTGCGCGGCCTCGGCGTCGAGGAGGCCCGGATCGCCTCCAGCCGGACGCTGGACTTCGAGGCGGCCTTCCGCTCCGCGACGGAGGGGCGCGGCGTGGACGTGGTGCTCAACGCCCTCGCGGGTGAGTTCACCGACGCCTCGCTGCGGCTGCTCGCCCCGGGCGGGCGGTTCGTCGAGATGGGCAAGACCGACCAGCGCGACCCGGCCACCGTGGCCGCCGAGCACAACGGGGCCGCCTACCTGGCCTTCGACCTGTTCGACGTGCACCCGGACCGGATCGCCGAGATCTTCGCCGAGCTGGAAGGGCGCTTCGCCGCAGGTGAGTTGACCCCGCTGCCGGTGCTGAGCCAGGACGTCCGGCAGGCACCGCAGGCGCTGCGCCGGCTCAGCCAGGCCAGGCACACCGGCAAGCTGGCGCTCACCCTGCCGCGCCCGCTCGCCGAGCAGGGCACGGTGCTGGTCACCGGCGGCACCGGGGCGCTCGGCGCGCTGGTGGCCCGGCGGCTGGTCACCCACCACGGCGTCCGGCACCTGCTGCTGGCGAGCCGTCAGGGCGTCCACGCCCCCGGCGCGCCGGAGCTGCTGGCCGAGCTCGCCCGCCTGGGAGCCGTGGCCACCGCCACGTCCGCCGACATCGGCGACCCGGCGGCGGTCGAGGCCCTGGTCGCCGCCGTCCCGGCGGAGCACCCGCTGACCGCGGTGGTGCACACCGCCGGCGTGCTGGACGACACGGTGCTGACCTCGCTCACCCCCGAGCGGCTGCGCACCGTGGCCCGGCCCAAGGCGGAGGGCGCCTGGCACCTGCACCGCGCCACCGAACACCTGGAGCTGGCCGCCTTCGTGCTCTTCTCCTCGGCCGTCGCCCTGCTCGGCAACCCGGGACAGGCCAACTACGCCGCCGCCAACGCGCAGTTGGACGCGCTGGCCCAGCACCGCCGGGTGCGCGGTCTGCCCGCGGCCTCGCTGGCCTGGGGAGTCTGGGCCGAGGGCGGCGGGATGGCGGCCGGGCTCGGCGCGGCGGAGAGCGAGCGGCTGGCCGCGACCGGTCTGGCGCCGATGACGGACGAACAGGGCCTGGCCCTGTTCGACGCCGCGCTCGGCGGCCTCGGCACCCCGTACGCTGCCCTCGCGGCGGCCCGGATCGACGCCGCCGCCGTGCCCGCGGACCGGCTGTCGCCGGTGCTGCGCAGCCTGGTCCGGCACCGTCCCCGCCCGGCCGCGAGCGGCGAACCGGCGGCACTGGCCGGACAGTTGGCGGGCAAGGCGGCCGGTGAGCAGGAGCGGATCCTGCTCACCCTGGTCCGCTCCACCGCGGCCGCCGTGCTCGGCCACCCGGGCCCGGAGGCGGTCGGACCGGTCGGCGGCTTCATGGACATCGGCTTCGACTCGCTCGGCGTGATCGAGCTGCGGAACCGGATCAACGCCGCCACCGGCCTGCGCCTGCCCACCACCGCCGTCTTCGACCACCCGACCCCGGTCGCCCTGGCCGCGCACCTGCGGGAGCGGTTGGCCCCCGTCGAACCGGCCTCCAAGCCCGAACCGCTCGACCTGGAAGCCGAGTTCGACCGTCTGGAGCGCTCGCTGGGAGCCCTCGGTGCGGGCAGCCGGGCCGATGCGGCAGCCCGGGTGGCGGCCCTGCTGGCCACCCTCGGCGGCGCCTCGGCGGCCACCGCCGCGGACGACGGGATCGCGGACCGGATCAGCGAAGTCAGCAACGACGACATCTTCGACTTCATCGACAACGAGCTCGGAATTTCCTGAGAGGCGAACGCAGAGATGAGCAGCAACGAGCAGAAGCTCCGCGACTACCTCAACAAGGTGGCCACCGAGCTGCACCAGACCCGCCAGCGACTGAAGGACGCCGAGGCCCGCGCGGCCGCGTCCGACGACGGGCCGGAGGAGCCGATCGCCATCGTCGGCATGGCCTGCCGCTTCCCCGGCGGTGCCGACACCCCGGACGCCCTGTGGCAGCTGGTCGCCGAGGAGCGCGACGTGGTCGGCCCCTTCCCCTCCGACCGGGGCTGGGACCTGGACCACCTGTACGACCCGGACCCGGACCGGCCCGGCCGCAGCTACGCCCGCGAGGGCGGATTCCTCTACGAGGCGGGCGAGTTCGACGCCGCGTTCTTCGGCGTCTCGCCGCGCGAGGCGCTCGCCGCCGAGCCCCAGCAGCGCCTGCTGCTGGAGACGGCATGGGAGGCGCTGGAGCACGCCGCGATCGACCCGGAGTCGCTGCGCGGCAGCCGTACCGGAGTCTTCGCGGGCGTCATCGCGCAGGAGTACGGCCCCTCCATGCACCACCTGCCCGCCGAGCAGACCGACGGCTACGTGCTCACCGGCACCACCACCTCGGTCGCCTCCGGCCGGATCGCCTACACCCTGGGCCTGGAGGGACCGGCCGTCACCGTCGACACCGCCTGCTCCTCCTCCCTGGTCGCGGTCCACCTGGCCGCGAGCGCGCTGCGCTCCGGCGAGTGCTCGCTGGCCCTGGCTGGCGGTGCCACCGTGCTCTCCGCGCCCGGCCTGTTCATCGAGTTCAGCCGCCAGCGCGGCCTGGCGCCCGACGGCCGCTGCAAGGCCTTCGCGTCCGCCGCCGACGGGACCGGCTGGGGCGAGGGCGCCGGGCTGCTGGTGCTGGAGAAGCTCTCCGACGCCCGTCGCAACGGCCACCGGGTGCTGGCCGTGCTCAGCGGCTCGGCCGTCAACCAGGACGGCCGCAGCAGCCAGCTCACCGCCCCGAGCGGCACCTCCCAGCAGCGCGTCATCCGCCAGGCGCTGGCCTCCGCCGGGATCACCCCGGCCGACGTCGACCTGGTCGAGGCGCACGGCACCGGCACCCGCCTGGGCGACCCGATCGAGGCGCAGGCCCTGATCGCCACCTACGGGCAGGCCCACGACGCCGAACGGCCGCTCTGGCTGGGCTCGTTGAAGTCGAACATCGGCCACACCCAGGCCGCCGCCGGGGTGGCCGGCGTGATCAAGTCGGTACTGGCGATCCGCCACGGCGTGCTCCCGCGCACCCTGCACGTGGACGAGCCCTCCCCGCACGTCGACTGGTCCGAGGGCACCGTCCGGCTGCTGACCGAGCGTCAGGACTGGCCGGCCCTGGACCGCCCGCGCCGCGCCGCCGTCTCCGCCTTCGGCGTCTCCGGCACCAATGCGCACGTCATCGTCGAGCAGGCCCCCGAGGAGGAGACGGGGGAGTCCGGCACCGAGGCGCCCGAGGTGCTGCCCTACCTCCTCTCCGCCCGCACACCCGAGGCGCTGGAGGCCCAGGCCGCCCGCCTCGCACGCACCGTCGACCGGGTCGCACCGCTGGACCTGGCCCACACCCTGGCCACCGGCCGGGCCCACCTGGAGGAGCGCGCCGTCGCCATCGGCGGCCCGGACGCCCTCACCGACCTGACCGCCCCCCAGGTGGTGCGTGGCCGGGCCGCCACCCCCGGCCGGGTGGTCTTCGTCTTCCCCGGCCAGGGCTCCCAGTGGACCGGCATGGCTGCCGGACTGCTCGACGCCGAGCCGGTGTTCGCCGCCGCGCTCACCGAGGCCGCCGAGGCGCTCGCCCCGCACACCGACTGGTCGCTGCTGGACGTGGTGCGCGGAGTGCCGGGCGGACCGGACCCGGACCGGGTCGACGTGGTCCAACCCACCCTCTGGGCCGTCATGGTGGCCCTGGCCGAGCTCTGGAAGTCCTACGGGGTGCACCCCGACGCCGTGGTCGGCCACAGCCAGGGCGAGGTGGCGGCCGCCTACGTGGCCGGCGGCCTCACGCTGGCCGACGCGGCCCGGATCGTGGCCCGCCGTGCCCAGGCGCTGGCCACCCTCTCCGGCAAGGGCGGCATGCTCTCGGTGGCCCGGCCGCTCGCCGAGGTGGAGGCCCGGATCGCCGCCCGGCCCGGCCGCCTGTCGATCGGCGTGGTCAACGGCCCGCTGTCCACCGTGGTCTCCGGCGACCTGGACGCACTGGCCGAACTGGCCGCCGCGTACGAGGCCGAGGGCGTCCGCACCCGCCCGGTCAACATCGACTACGCCTCCCACTCGGTGCAGACCGAGGCCCTGCGCGAGGAACTGCTGGAGCTGCTCGCCCCCGTCGCCCCGCGCGCCGGGCAGGTGCCGCTGCTCTCCACTGTCACCGGGGACTGGCAGGACACCGCAGCCCTGGACGCCGAGTACTGGTACCGCAACCTGCGCTCCACCGTCCGCTTCGAGCAGGCCACCCGCCGCCTGGCCGAGGACGGGCACACCGTCTTCGTCGAGGTCAGCCCGCACCCGGTGCTCACCGGCGCGATCGAGGACACCCTGGACGCGGCCGGCATGGCCGACCCCGTGGTGGCCGGTTCGCTGCGCCGCGAGCACGGCGGCCGGGAGCGCTGGCTGGCCTCGGTGGCCGAACTCCACGTCCGGGGCGTCCCGGTGGACTGGACGGCCGCCTTCGCCGGCACCCGCCCGCACCACGCCGAGCTGCCCACCTACCCGTTCCAGCGGCAGCGGTACTGGCTGGACGCCAGCCGCTCGCCCGAGCAGCTCACCGGCACCGGCGGCGCCCCCGACGAGGCCTTCTGGGGCCTGGTGGCCGAGGGCGACGCCGGGCGACTCGGCGAGGCCATCGGCCTGGACGGCGAGCGGCTCGCCCCCGTGCTGCCGGCCCTGGCCTCCTGGTGGGACCGGCAGCGGGCGGCCACCGTCGCCGACGGCTGGCGCCACCGGATCACCTGGCGCCCCGTCACCCCGGCCGGTGCAGGGACGCTCCGGGGCACCTGGCTGATCGTCACCCCCGGCGAGCAGACCGGCCACCCCTGGGTGGCCGCCCTCGCCGAGACGCTCGCGGCGCACGGCGCCGTGCCCGTGGTGCTGCCGGGCGGCACGGACCGGGCCGCGCTGGCCGAGACCCTGACCGCCGCCGGGCCGTTCGACGGCGTGGTCTCCCTGCTCCAGCTGCGCGGCGGCGCCCACCCCGAGCACCCCGCCGTGCCGTGGGCCTACGCCGCCGAGGTCACCCTCGCCCAGGCCCTGGAGGACGCGGCTGCCCACAGCCCGCTCTGGTACCTGACCCGGGGCGCGGTCTCCACCGGCCCGGCCGATCCGGTGACCGACCCGCAGCAGGCCCTGGTCTGGGGCTTCGGCGCCATCCTGGCCGCCGAACTCCCCGGCCTGCACGGCGGGTTGGCCGACCTGCCGGCCGAACCGGACGCCCGCACCTGGCAGCAGCTGGCCGCCCTGCTGGCCGACACCTCCGCCGACCGCGAGGTGGAGCTCGCGCTGCGCCCCGCCGGGGTCCTCGCCCGGCGCCTGGTCACCGCCGCCCCGGCCGGAGCGCCCGAGCAGCCGTGGCGGCCGAGCGGCACCACGCTGATCACCGGCGGCACCGGGGCCCTCGGCGGCCACGTGGCCCGCTGGCTGGCCGGCCGCGGCGCCGAGCACCTGCTGCTGGTCAGCCGCCGGGGCGCCGAGGCGCCCGGTGCGGCCGTGCTTGCCGCCGCCGAGGTCGAAGACCAGGTAGGGGGAGGGGAACTGACCACCGGTCAGCTCCTTGGTGGCGCCGGTGAAGGAGAGCCGGGC